>CAMDQF010000012.1 GCA_945905745.1 Litorilinea aerophila | reverse complement strand
GTCCGCCCTATAAAGGGAGAACCCAATGACCGACCGCGACCTTCTCATCGACAAAATCCGCCGCTTGCCGCAACAGATCGCCGGGCTGGTGGATGGCTTGACCGACGCCCAGTTGACTGGTCACTTTCTGGCCGGGGAGTGGAGCGTGGCCCAGAATGTCCATCACCTGGCCGATTCGCATATGAACAGCTACATTCGCTGCAAGCTGATCGCCACGGAAGATCATCCGCCGTTGAAACCTTATGATCAGGATATGTGGGCTGAGATGGCCGACGCCTCTGGCCCGGACTTGGCCGTCTCGCTTGCTCTGCTCACTGCGCTGCACAGCCGCTGGGTTGTCTTCTGGGAGAATCTGCCGACCGACGCCTGGGCACGCAAGGGCTTCCACCCGGCAAATGGGGACCTTTCTTTGGACGATATACTGAAAAGCTACGCTGCCCACGGCGAGAGCCATATCGACCAGATCACCCGGACCCTGGCGGCTCAGTAGGGGTGCGTTGTGGGCTGGAGACCGGTCTTTGGCTGAGAAACATAAGACGTGAAATGTGAGATCGTTGTCCAATCTCACGTCTCACTCATCACGCCTTCCTCCATACCCGCTCTCCACCCACGCTCTCCGCATACCCCCGCACCTGCCGCTCCAAATCAGCCCGATCCGTCCAAAAGGTGCTGAACTGGGAACGGTAGGCCAGAATCGCTTCGATTTTGGCTTGCAGCGCGGCTTCGGAAAGCGGATAGACCGTCGCCTGCCACTCCTGTCCCGTGGTTTCCAGCACAGCCTGCACGCTGCCCTTTTTCTGAGCGTAGGGATAATCCTCGTAATAGCTCAAGCGCTGGCCGAATACCTGCTCGGCGGCCTGGCGCACAAAAATGTGATCCACGTGATTGCCGACGGTCAACGGGGCGACAATCTGTTCTGCGCCGGGTAGACTGCGTAGCAGCGCCACCACATCCGCCACCAGTCCCGCCTCGCCGGGATGAACCGGGCCGAAAATCTCGTTATCGGACTGATAGTACATCGTACCGTCAGCCCCGCCCCGATAGATGCAGTCGGGGATGGGCCAGTGCAGATAGCCCGCCCCCAACACCTGACAGGCTGCTGCATCCTCTGCCCGGCGCTGGGCTTCGGCGCTGGTATCCAACTGCCAGCGGTCGCGCAGGCTTTGGGCGTAATCGGATGGCCCCCCCTTCGCATCCCCGGCCATCACCGTTGCCACCAGCACACCCTCCCCTGCCTGGGTGCGTTGGTAGATTAGTCCCCCACAGGAAAGAACGCCGTCATCCAGATGGGCGGCGAGTACGATTGTGTGAATCTTGTCGGATGCCATGAGATCGTTTCTCCTGGGTTGCGCGCTATAGAAAGTGTAGTGTAGAATGCAGCAGAAAGGATCGCAAATATGATTCTCTTGAGACAGTTCTGCTAACAGTTTTCTGAGAAAGGTGAATTGTCCTCTAATGACTGAATCTACGCAACTCGGACCCTCTGCACCACAGCGAGTAGCCATGCTCAGCGTCCATACTGGCCCTCTGGCCCAGTTGGGCGGCAGCAAAACCGGTGGTATGAATGTCTATGTGCGGGAACTCAGCCGGGCGCTTGGGCGTCGCGGCCTGTCTGTGGACATTTTCACCCGGACCGGGGCGGAGGAGGAGCCGGCCATCCGCACAGATTTGGGCGACAATGTGCGGGTGATCTATGTACCGGCTGGTCCCCCCCATGCGTCGTCCCCGGATGCGATTATCCCCTATTTGGACGAATTCGCGCTCGGCGTCTGCCATTTTGCCTATGAGCAGGCCATCCGCTACGATCTGCTCCACAGCCACTACTGGCTTTCCGGGCTGGTAGCCGAGAAGTTGCGCCAGTGTTGGGGTCCTGTGCCGGTGGTGCATATGTATCATACCCTGGGGCAGATGAAAAATCAGATTGCCCAGGATGAAAGCCAGCGGGCAAGCCAGGAGCGCATCGCTGGCGAGGAGCGGATCGCCCACTTCGCCAACCGACTGATCGCAGCCACCCCCGCCGAAGAGGATCAGTTGATCGAGCTATACGACGCGGATCCGACCAAAATCGCTGTCATCCCACCCGGTGTGGACCTCTGCCATTTTCGTCCCCAGCCCCGGGTCGAAATGCGTCGCCAGCTTGGCTTGCCTCTGGACCAAAAAATTGCGTTATTTGTGGGCCGTATCGAACCGCTGAAAGGCATCGACACAATCATACAGGCCACCCGTCTGCTCTGTGATCAGAGTCCCAGCCTGGCCGATCAACTGACTGTCGCAATTGTAGGCGGTAGCCCCTGGGCCGTCCAGTTGGATGCAGAGATGGCCCGCTTGCAGGCTCTGCGCTCTGAGCTGGGGCTGGAGAGGACTGTGCGTTTTGTGGGCGCTCGCCAGCAGTCGGTCTTGCCTGACTTCTATTCTGCGGCGGATGTGGTGCTGATGCCCTCCCATTATGAGAGTTTTGGAATGGTGGGGCTGGAGGCCATGGCCTGTGGCGCGCCGCTGATTGCGGCCAGAGTCGGCGGACTGGCCCATTTGGTGAAGGAGAGCAAAACCGGTTTCCTCGTGCCGCCCCGCGCGCCGGGGGAACTGGCAAACCGGATGAATCTTCTTCTCAGCGACGAACTGCTGCGCTGGGAGATGGGCAAGGCTGCGCGCAAAGAGGCTCGCCGCTATGGCTGGCGCATCATTGCGGATAGAATGCTGGCGTTGTATACTAGCGTAGGAGTACCCTTGCGCATAGGTAATAGTACAGATTTTGCCGAAATCATAGCATAAGCCGGACAGTCCATACGACCGGCTGACACCGCATAAACTGTGAAAATAGGAACGCAGAGGTCGCAAGCGGCACAGATTACTCGGATTTAATCCGTATTCCTCTTTATCCGTGAATACAACCCTACGTACACATTCCGGCACGCAACTACAAAGTCATCCCCACACCCCGACGTTCTCTCTTGATACAGCCCGCCCCACCCATCAGGAAAGATTGAAAACGATGAACATCGACAAAGAATTTTCGTGTGTCGCCCACATGGAAGCCGCCGCGCAGCGTCGCATTCCTGGCTTTGCCAGGGATTACCTCTTCAACGGCATCAGCCGAGGCGTCTCGGTGCGCAAGAACCGGGACTCCCTGGACACAGTTGAGCTGATGCCCCGCTATCTGCAGGAAGCCGACCAGCCCAATATCCGCTGCCGTCTGTTCGGACAGGAATTTAATGCGCCCTTTGGCGTGGCGCCGATGGGTCTGTCTGGACTGGTCTGGCCCAATTCAGAGCGGATTCTGGCCAAGGCTGCTAAGCAACACAACATCCCCTACACTTTGAGCACAGTGGCAACTATTACACTGGAAGAGGCGCGCAAGATTGCTGGCGAAAATGCTTGGTTCCAGCTTTACACGCCCCAGGAGCCAGAGGTACGCAAGGACCTGTTGCGGCGCTGCCGGGAAGCGGGCTACGAAACCATCCAATTAACGGTCGATGTCCCCTTCAAAACGCGCCGGGATCACGACATCCGCAACGGGCTGTCCGTGCCGCCCAGACTCGATGCGAAGACCCTCTTCCAGATGACCACCCATCCCGAATGGGCGCTGCGTATGTTGCGCCTGGGTGTGCCCCAGTTTGTAAATCTGAAACCCTATCACGACGCCGGCAAGTCCAAGAATGTGGGTCGCTCGATCCGGGAATCCACCAAATTCATCGAAGAACGGATGGGCCAGCACATCACCGCCGAGCGCTTTGCGGAGATTCGTGACCTTTGGCCGGGCAAACTGATTGTCAAAGGTGTGTTGGACCCGGAAGAGGCAAAGGCCTATATGGCATTGGGGGCCGACGCGCTGCTCGTCTCCAATCACGGCGGGCGTCAACTGGACGCCGCGCCCACGGCAGTCTCTGTGCTGCCCCAGATTCGTGCTGCGGTCGGTCCGGATGTGCCGATTCTGGCCGATGGAGGGGTGCGCACCGGGCTGGACATTGCCCGGATGTTGGCGTTGGGAGCCGATTTCGTGCTGATGGGGCGTCCATTCCTCTTTGCCGTGGCTGCCATGGACAGTTTGGGCGGCAAGCACGTGATGAACATTCTGAAGGCCGAGCTGCAATCGACGATGGGGCAGCTTGGCTGTCCGACTTTGGCTGAACTGCCGGGGTGCCTGGTCGGAAGATAGCCATTGTACGTCGGACTGTCAGTCCGACGTACAATGGCTATCTCGCAGCGTACTTCGTGATATCTGTATAGATAAAATCGTCGCCTTTGAAAAGTAATGGTTCACCGGTATCTCTGGCAAGCGCATAGGCAAAACAATCACCAAAATTGAGACCAGCTTTGTGTCTGCCCTTCCCAAAGTCCTGATATGTTTGCCGGGCGATCTGGGCTTGCGCAAGCGTAACTTCGGCGATTTCTATTCCGGTCTGATGGATGAAAAAATCCAGTTGCCGGCTGGCCTCTGCTCCGCCACGGCTGTCGATGTTGATAGCCGCCTCCAAGAAATTCGCTGCGGACATCCGGCATATCGCTTCCGTTGCGATTGCTCTGGCGAATCGCTCGGCGTCTTCCTCCTGATAGAGAATGGCAAGCAAGGCCGACGTATCGATAATCATTGGGGCATCCCACTTTCGTCATAGAGCATATCGCCGTGTTCTACAGCGCTGGCTGGTTGACGAATGTGTTTGGCGCAGCGCGCAGCTATCGCCATCAACTCTTGAACCCGGGTCTCCATGTTTTCCCGTTGAGACAAGCGTTTTCGTTGTATGCGCAAAGCGTCCAGCACAACAGATGTCATACTTTGTCCTGTCATCTTGGCTAGCTCACTTGCCAGTGTATAGACCTCTTTGTTTTTGATGTTCAGGCTCATTTTGCACTCCGTTTCTGTAATGGTAGAATCACATTCTTCTATTGCAGAATACTGCGTGTAATCTGTTCTGTCAAGACTCTTTGTGCCCCTACCCCAAATCACCCAACCGATGCAGAATCAACCCCGCCGCGGTAAGCGCGGCGGTCTCGGCGCGCAGGATGCGGGGGCCGAGGGTGACGGCCAGCCAGCCCGCGCTGATAGCTTGCGCCGCCTCTGCCGGGTCAATTCCCCCCTCTGGCCCGATGATCAGGCTGCACGCCGCGGGAGAATCCGTCCTGGTCAAAGCCACGCCCAGCGTCAGTGAAGTGGCGTCTGCGGCTTCCCAAGGCAGGAGCCGCAGACCGGACGGCTCGGCAACGGCCGCGTTCCAGTCCAGCGGATCGTCCAGCACGGGCAAGCGTCCCCGCCCGCACTGCTCGGCGGCCTCCTGGATGATGGCCTGCCAGCGCTCATACTTGCGGGTGATCTTCTCCGCCGGGCGCACAATTGTCCGGCTGCTGATGACCGGCACAAAACGGCTGACGCCCATCTCCACCCCTTTTTGTAACACCCACTCAAATTTGTCCGCTTTGAGCGCGCAGAGATAGAGAGACAGGGCAACCGGCGGTTCGCCTCCGGCAGCTTCCCGGCTTAGTACATTTCCTTGGGCAACGTTTTTGTCCAGCCGTGAAATTTCGGTGGGATAGGCAAAACCGGCATTGTCCAGGAGCAGAATGGATTCGCCAGGGGAGAGGCGTAGCACAGAGCGCAACTGATGGGCCAGGGATGTCAGATCAATCGGCTGGCCGGGGGTGATAGGGGTGTGGGTGAGGAAGAAGTGGTGCATGGGATTGGGGATTGGGGAGTAGGGATTGGGGACTGGGTACAGGGGACTGGGTACAGGGGACTGGGTACAGGGGACTGACGCTCGTGAAATGTGAGGAGGTAGTACGCTCTGACGTTTTCACGTTTTACCTCCCACGTTTCATCCCTTCCGTTTCATCACCAGCGCCACCCAATCCCCCTCCAGCTTGCGGGATTCCTCCACAAAGCCGTGGCGGGCGGCAGCATCGAGAACGATTTGGACTTTTTCTTCGATAATACCAGAGAGAATCATCCGGCCATCGGCAGCGAGGGGTTCGGCCAGGGGCGGGTTGCCGTAGATACCGTTGAAGAGACCCGCCAAAATTTCAGCAAGAATGTTGGCAACCAGCAGATGGAAACGGCCTGCCATCCCGGCCGGGATACTGCCCTGCTCTACAACCAGCGAATCCGGCCCTTCGGTCAGACCGTTGCGCCTGGCGTTGTCGTGGGTGGATTCCACCGCCAGGGTGTCGATGTCTGTGGCGTAGACCGGGGCCGCGCCCAGTTTGGCCGCCACAATCGAGAGTACACCGCTGCCCGCGCCCACATCCAACACGGCCATGCCCGGCCGCACCAATTCTTCTAAGGCTGCCACACAGAGCCGGGTGGTGGGGTGCATGCCTGTGCCAAAGGCCATCCCCGGCTCCAGCGCCACTACCACATCGCCGGGCTGGCTCTCCACTTCTTCCCAGGCTGGCGCGAGAATGACCCGCTTGCCGATGCGCATGGGTTTGTAGAAACGCTTCCAGGCGTGGGCCCAATCTTCCTCCCGCACAATGCGGATGGCCGGTTCGGGAATGGGATAGAGCAGACTCAGCCGCCACAGCCCCTCTTCAATCAGGCGGCGAATCTCTGTGCCCCGGCGACCGGGCTTCAGATAGGTCTTTACCACCAGCCGGTATTCGCTGTCAATGGGCTGGTTCAGGTCGTCAAAGCCGGTGACTTCGATGACTGCGCCCCCGCCAGAGGCTTCACCAGTGGCGCTGTCCTCTTCCCAGCCCCCGCCATTGTAACGGTTGAAAAGTTCGCTGACTGCTTCTGCAGCCTCGCCGTCCACATCCACCGCAATTTCGAGCAGTTCACTACCACTCATAGCCACCGCTCCAAATTGTGTAAAGACCGTATGCCAAATAGACAATCACCACCAGCGAGAGCAGACGCCAGATGGTTTCTCGCTGGGTATAGATGCGCTGCACCTCAGATTTGACCACGCTGGGGCGCAGCACAATCAACACAAGCAGGATGAGTAAGACAAGCAGAAGTCGTCGTAGGCTCACAGCGGTTTTCCGGGAATCGTCTTCTCTGCTACAATGCGCCGCATGGCACTTTCTGAACTTTCACTGGATTGGTTCATCGGTCAACTCCATCCTTTGCGCCCTGGCTTCTGGCTGTTGCTCAGTTTTGCGTTGAGCGGGCTGACGCTGGTAGCGGCGCGTTTTCTGCCGCAGAATTTGGTCGGGCGCCTGCGCTTGGGGCGCTGGATCTTCACACCCTATTTGGGGCTGCTGGTGGGTGGGCTTTCACCCCGGCTGCTCGGCCTGAGCGACATCGATTGGGTGGCCGGGCTGGGATTGGGCGTGGGGTTGATCTTTGCCATCTGGCTGTTGCTGGCCCTGGTGCAGGCGACTCTGCATCGGGATGAGAGCGCCACAGAACAAGATCGTCCAGTGGGTTTCTCCCTGCTGGGGCAGATCATCTGGGCGGGCAGCCAGGAGTTTCACTGGGTTTTTCTGCGTGGCGCTGTCTGGGAGATCTTCCTGGCCCTGCCGTCACCGCCAGCCCTGCCCGGCTACTGGGCCATCTGGCTGGCATCGCTTCTGGCTTTGCCGGACATTTTCGTCCAGCATCCACATACGGCCCAGCGGGTAATCGCGGGGATGCTGCTGATTACCACAGCCATCCTCTTCTTTTACACCCGCAACTTCTTTCTCTGCTGGTTGCTCCACGCCAGTGCCGGTCTACTTGTCGGCTACGGCAAGGCTATAGTAGATAGCCCAGTACAATCATCAGGGCAAAGAGCAGCGCAGAGATGACAAGCAACTGGCGCACATCGCCAAAAACCTGGCTGTATTCACCTTTCCAATCTACACTGTCCGAGCCGCGTTGGGGTGCAACTTCGTCGGTCTTGCGGCCGAAAGGTGTGGCAGGGGCTTGGGTTTGGGCAGAAGAGATCGGGGTCTCCCGGTTGCCGTAGAGTTCGCTGTAGCTGCGGGGCTGAGCCTTGCTCATACCACCTGAACGGCGGCTTTTTGCTGCATTTGCCATGGGGGAGCTAACCTTTCAGAAATAAGCGGCCCCAATCCAAACTGGGCCGCAGATGAGTACAATTTCTGTTGGATTATACTCGCTAGGGGAAGCGGGATGCAAAGATAGGAGAGGCTTCTGTACATTCCGCACAGAAGCCGCAGACCGCAATACTCTGGAGTTGGTCTGAGTCCCCATACCGGTTACATTTCGCCAGGGAGTATCTGTTGGGGATGACGGATAATTGAATGGAAAGGGAAGTCAATGGCTTTGTATGGCTGTCCGATCTGTGGGGGAACTGATTCTACGCCCTATTATTCTGTGAATGGGTATGCATTGGTCCAATGCCGTAGCTGTGGGACTGTTGCCGTCCACCCCATGCCTGGCGCTGAGGAAATCGCCGCCCACTATCAGCGGGCGGCCTATTTTGCCGGGGAAGACGACCAGGGATATGCGGACTACACCGCAATGAAGAAGGCTCTGCGTCCCCACTTCCAGCGTCGTCTGCGCCGTATTGGAACCCACTTTCCCCAGCGGGGCAGACTCCTGGATTTTGGCTGCGCCGCGGGCTATTTTCTGGAAATGGCCCGCGACGAGGGTTGGTCTATTGCCGGGATTGAACTCTCAGCACCAATGGCGTCAACCGCCTCGCATAGTCTGGGGATTCCTGTGCCCACAACCCTGGACGATCTCTCCCCAGAACCCTTTCAGGCCATCACTCTTTGGGAGGTGATCGAACACCTGCCTCGGCCCGTGGATGTATTGAGCCAGTTGGCGGAGCGTATGGCCCCCGGTGGTGCGCTGATGCTGTCCACACCCAACACGGCCCACTGGCAGGCCGTCCGTGCCAAGGAGAAGTGGGTGGCCTTTCGCCCGCCCTCCCATCTGCTCTACTTTACACCGGCCACTCTGCACCGGGCTTTGCACGATGCGGGTTTTGAGCAGATTTCCATACGACGGGTCATGCCATTGTCAGAACTTCCGCCCCTGCTGGAAAAGAGTACGGCCTCCCTGCAAAGCGGGCTGGCCGATGGAAGTGCCCGCCCCTGGCCTGTGGCCCTGGCTTTGTGGCGGGCCATTCGCCTGGCCGCCTGGGGCTGGCAACGTTTGCGCCGCCCCCAGGACGATCTGTTCGCTACCCTGGAAGCAGTGGCCCACAAACCCCAATGAGACGCATTCTTTTTATCGCCCGCTATCGGGACGCAACGATGCACCGCAAAGTGGAATATCTGGCCCAAGCCAACGGGATGCTGATTCGCTACATCCTGCCCCGCTATTGGCAGGACGAGCTGCTGCGGGTGGAGCAGCATACCTTCGACAAGCTCAGTACAGGGGTGGCCGATAGCGCCTCTTTGCAGCGACGACCAATCGGGATGTTCGGCTCACCAGCCGATCCCCACCGGGCCTTCTACCGCACACTAACCTTCGGTATGCCTGCTTTTCGCCCCCACATCATCCATGCCGAGGAAGAGCCAGACAGCTTGGCCGCCTTGCAGATCGCGCTGGCTCGCTCTCTATTTGCGCCCAAGTCCAAGCTGCTCCTGCACACCTGGCAGAATGTAGACCGCCCCCTGGGCCCAGCGGTGCAAGCTGTGCTGCGCATCACTTTGGCCGGGGCTGACGGGATTTTCTGCGCCAACCGGGAAGCTGCCGAACTGCTGCGTCGGCGGGGCTATGCGGGACCGACACCGATTATCCCGGCGGTGGGCGTGGATACGGAGAGCTTTCGGCCCCGTTCGCCGCGTCTGCCGACTGGTCCATTTGTGGTGGGCTATGTGGGGCGGCTGGTGGCGGAGAAGGGGATCGACACCCTCATCGACGCCGCGGCCCGTCTGCTTGGGGACGATCTGCCCCGTCCGTTGCATCTGCGCATTATCGGGGCCGGTGCAGAGGAAACAGCCCTGCGCCGCCGGGTGGAGGAGATGGGATTGGCCGGGAAGACTGAATTTTTGCCGCCTGTACCCCCCAGCCAGATCGCGCAGAAGATGGCAGAACTGGACGCGCTTGTCTTGCCCAGCCGCACGACGCCGGTCTGGAAGGAGCAGTTGGGCCGGGTGCTGCTGGAAGCCATGGCCGTCGGCGTGCCGGTCATCGGCTCAGATTCCGGGGCCATCCCCGAGGTGATCGGCGATGCCGGGCTGATCTTCCCCGAAGGCGATGTGGAGTTGCTGGCCGCTCGGTTGCGGCAATTGATCGCTGATGCCGCGCTGGAGGACGAATTGACTAGGCGGGGCCAGGCTCGGGTCAGCGCACTCTATAGCCAAAAGGAGCTGGCTTCACGCACTGCCGAATTCTATCAACGAATGGAAAGTCTCCCTCTGTGAATGTCTGCATCGACCTTTCCCCGGCTGTGCATGGCCGGGCAGGGATAGGGCGGGTGACCAGCGAACTGACCGCCGCCCTTCTCGAACTGGAAACCGGGCATCGCTTTACCGCTTTTTACAATGCCGCGGCCAGCGCTCGGGTAGCCGAACCCTTCGACAGGATGGCCCAGATTCCGCTGGCATTGGCCGACAAACCCTGGCGCATGCGCGTTCTTCTCGCCCATCTGTTGCGTCGCCCCCAGGAGAAGATATTCGCGCCTGGGGAGCGCGCCGTCGATCTCTTTCACGCCACAGACCACCTGCTTCCCTTTCTGCCCCAAACTGCGACTCTCACTACAGTACACGATCTGACCTTTCTCTCCCACGCCCACACCCACGCCAGGTTGAATCGCCTCTTTTTACGCCTGATGATGCCCCTCTTTCTGCGCCGAACCGATGGGATCATCGCTGTCTCGGCCTCTACCAGACGGGATATGGAGAGCCACTACGGCCCACTTTCCGCCCCCGTCGCGGTCATTCATTCCGGTGTCCACAGCCGTTTTCAGCCTGTCAAAGACGAGAAGATATTGGCAGGGACGCGTGCGCGTTACGAATTGCCCCCGCGTTTTGTGTTCTATGTAGGGACGATTGAACCCCGCAAGAATCTGCCCGTCCTCATCCGGGCCTTTCGTCAGGCGGCCCTGACGGGCGTGAAACTGGTCATCGGCGGCAAAAAGGGCTGGATGTATGAAGAAACCTTTGCCCAGGTGCAGGCGTTGGGTCTGGAAGATCGGGTGATCTTCACCGGTTTCATCCCGGATGATGAGCTGCCCGCGCTTTTCTCTCTGGCGGACCTCTTTGTTTTCCCCTCCCAATACGAAGGCTTTGGCCTGCCCGTTTTGGAAGCGATGGCCTGCGGCACGCCGGTCATCACCAGCAATCTCTCCAGCCTGCCAGAGGTAGCCGGGGAGGCTGCGCTCCTGATTTCCCCGACAGATGTGGCCGGACTGGCCGACGCCATTCGGTATGTGATGGGGGATGCGGGCATGCGCAGGGCTATGGCCGAGAAAGGGATAGCCCAGGCGGCACGTTTTTCCTGGCGGCGCTGTGCAGTGGAGACAGTCGCTTTCTACGAGGAGATCGCCGGATGAAAGAAGGTCAGTACATCCTAGACGCCCGCACAGCCACCGCCCACTTCCCTGGCATCGGGCGCTATGTGCGCAACCTGGCCGCGGCCCTGCCCCCGCTCCTGACGGACGATGAACGGTTGGTCATTCTCTGGAATCCCTCCGACCCGACCGCCTGGAATCCCACCAGCCTCGCCAGCCAGCAGGTCCAAATCGTCCCCGCTCCGGTTTCGTCCTTTTCCCTTCGCCAGCAATGGACGATCCCCCGCCTGCTGCGCCAATTCGCCCAATCCCCAGTTCCCAGTTCCCAATCCCTAATCCCCACTCCCCCCTCCCCCCTCTTCCACAGCACCTACTACCTGATGCCCTACTGCCCCGGCACACCCACACTGCTGACGGTCTACGATCTGATCGCCCTCCTTCATCCGCAGACCGTCTCCCTGCGTGCCCGGCTCTTTTTCCGCGTCGCCACCCGTCTGGCCCTGGCAGCGTCGGATCGAATTGTCACAATTTCCGCGTCGGCCCGTGACGATCTCCTGGCCCATTTCCCGGTTGACCCCAGTCGGGTAACGTCCATCCCCCTGGCCGCCGACCCCCGTTTCCGACCCCAGCCCGCCGACGAAATAGCGCGTGTGCGCGCAAAGTATCATCTGCCCGACCGCTACATCTTCTATCTGGGCATCAATAAACCCCACAAAAACCTGCCCCGTCTCATCGATGCCTATGCCCAACTTCACAATTCACAATTCACAATTCACAATTCACAATTGATTATCGCCGGCGCCTGGGACGACCGCTACCCGGAATCCCGTGCCCTGGCCGCGCCATTGGGCGACGCGGTGCGCTTCCTCGGACCGGTGGACGACGCCGACCTGCCCGCGCTCCACAGCGCGGCCACCCTCTTCGCCTTTCCCAGCCTCTACGAGGGCTTTGGCCTGCCTGTGCTGGAAGCGATGGCCTGTGGCGCGCCGGTGGTCTGCGGCAACCGTTCCAGCCTGCCGGAAGTGGCTGGGAAGGCGGCACTGCTGGTCGATCCGACCGATACGGGCGCCATCGCCGCCGCCCTACGCCTGGTGTTGGAAGACGACAATCTGCGCCGGTCGATGGCCGAAAAGAGCCTGGCCCAGGCAGCGACCTTCTCCTGGCAACGCACCGCTGCCGAGACGCTGGCGGTCTATCGGGAGATGGCCACTTCTGTTCGTTGAAAGCGGGATGACATTGTGCTACAATGCCATCAGATCGGGAAGAGTGTTAGCATTCAAGGAGGCAAAGATGATACGCACACAGGTTCAATTGCGAGAAGAACAATCCGTTACGCTAAGAGAACTGGCAGCCAAGCGGAATTTATCTATGGCCGAACTCATGCGAGTGGCCGTAGACCGCTTTCTCCAGGCAGAAGGGTATCGACCTCGCATACAGCGCTGGGAACGTGCGCGTGAAGTCTTTGGTCGCTATAGCCAGGGCAACGGTGCAAATGTATCCGAAGAACACGACGCATATCTGACGGAGGTTTACGGCGAATGGTAGTGTTTGTCGACACATCGGCTTTCTATGCCCTAATGACCCTGGATGATCCCAATCACAGGGCCGCGCTCGCACAATGGGACATCTGGCAGAAAAGTGATGAAATTCCTGGTCTGCAAACCAGCAATTATGTCGTGCTGGAGACGATCTCTCTTATCCAGAATCGTCTGGGTCTGGAAGCTGTTCGCAGTTTCCAAGGGGAAATAATACCTCTGATAACCATCCAATGGGTGACCGATTCGCTACACGCGCAAGGCGTCGCCACATTATTAGCGGCCAAACGGCGTCGCCTGAGTCTCGTTGATTGCATGAGCTTTGTCATAATGCGCCATTTTAGCATCGATACCGCCTTTGCTTTCGACCGGCACTTCACTGAAGAAGGCTTTCACCTCTACCCCAATGGGGTATAGTCCTATGTCGCCCCTCTCCCTGCCCGCCACCTTTGCCTTCAGCCAGTCCAGCCTGCAAGCCTATGCCAACTGCCCCCGCCGTTTCTGGCTGGCCTATGTGGAGCAGTTGCCCTGGCCCGCGTTGGAAACAAAGCCCTTTGACGCCTACGAGGAGCAGATGCGTCTGGGTAGCCGTTTCCACCAGGCTGTGCTGCGCGCCGAGACCGGTTTTGACCCGGAGCTTCTGGCCGCCACCCTCGACTATCCGTTGGACGAGTGGTTCGCCGCCTATCGCCGCCACCGGCCTGCCGATCTGCCCAGCCAATTTATCGCAAGCGAGCAGGTGTTAAGCATCCCCTTTGGCAATGCGCATGGCCGCTACCGACTGGCTGCCCGCTACGATCTCATCGCAGCCGAGCGGATGGGTGAGCGGGCCAGGGCAGTCATCATCGACTGGAAGACGACCAACCGTCCCACCCGTCGTTCCCGTTTGCAGGAGCAGTTGCAGACGGTCGTCTATCCCTTTGTGCTGGTGGAAGCCAGCGACAGTCTGCCCTGGGGTGCCCTGCTGCCGGAACAGGTGGAGATGCGCTACTGGTTCACCGCCGCACCCGATGCACCGGTTGTCTTCCGCTACAGCGCGGATTTGCACGCGGCCAATCGCACCCGGCTTCAGGGGTTGTTGACCGAAATTTTGGGTGGCAGTAGCCAGCCCGACTTTCCCAAAGCGCCGGACACGGAGCAGAACCGCCAGCATCTCTGCGCCTACTGCGTCTACCGCTCCCGTTGTGACCGGGGCGTCGAGGCAGGCGACCTGTCCCAGGTGGACGACGCCGACTTCTTTGTGGTGGATTTGGAGAGTGGGCTGGAGTTTACGCTGGACGATGTGGAAGCGATGGCCTTTTGATGTCCCGTCCCTGGCTCGTCACCTCCCCCGTTTCCCCTTCCCCGGCTCTCTCTGCCGCGGTGGGTGGGCATCCCCTCGTCGCCCAACTTCTGGCCCAGCGGGGCATCGACACCCCTGCCGCCGCGCTGCCTTTTCTCGACCCTGCCGCCTATACACCCGCGCCGCCTACCGCGCTCGTCGGGCTGGATCGAGCCGCGCACCTGCTCCACGCTGCCATCGAACAGAAGCAACGCATCCTCGTCTGGGGTGATTTTGACGTGGACGGCCAGACCAGCACATCTCTGCTTGTGGCAGCCCTGCGGGAACTGGCCGGGGCAGGGCAGATCGATTTCCACGTGCCCAACCGCTTTACCGAAAGCCACGGCATCCGCCCGGCCAAATTGACCGAATTCCTCAGCGACCCCATCCGTAAGCCCGCTCTGATCCTCACCTGCGACACGGGCATCTCCGACGGGCCGGGGGTGGGGCTGGCCAAGGATGCAGGGGTGACGGTTGTCATCAGCGACCACCACGACCTGACCGCCGAGTTTGCCGACTACGTGCTGGGCGAAGAACCGGCCTGTGGCTTTTCTGCCGACGAAGTGGGCCGGGAGAGTGTGCTACGGGCCGACGGGCTGGTCAACCCCAAATTCCTTGCCCCCGGCGATCCCCTGCGCACGCTGCCCGGCGTGGGCGTGGCCTTCAAACTGGTCCAGCGGCTCTACGAACTGGCGGGGCGGGCCGGGGAAGCCGCCCAGTTTCTCGATCTGGTGGCTCTGGGCATTGTGGCGGATGTGGCCGAGCAGGTCAACGACGCCCGCTACCTGCTCCAACTGGGGCTGGAACGGCTACGCAAGACAGAGCGTATCGGCCTGAAGGCGCTGATCCACACCGCCCGGCTCAACCCGGAAACGCTGGACGCCGAGTCCATCGGCTTTCAGCTTGGCCCCCGGATGAACGCGCTGGGCCGTCTGGACGACGCTACCGTCGCCGTGGAACTGCTGACCACCGCAGATGCCATCCGCGCCGGGCAACTGGCAGGTCAGATGGAGCGGCTCAACAACCAGCGCCGTCTGCTCACCAGTCAGATCAGCGGAATGGCCTTCGAGATTCTGGAGAAGCAGCCCCATCTGCTCGACTTCAACGCAATTGTCCTGGCCCATCCCAACTGGCACGCAGGGATTGTGGGGATTGTGGCTTCCCGGATTGTCGAGGAGTACGGTAAGCCCGTCGTTTTGCTGCTCAACCCACCCGGCGAAGTGGCGAGGGGCAGCGCACGCAGCACCCCCGGCGTGGACATCGGCGGCTCGATTGCGGCCTGTGCCGATCTGCTGCTCACTTTTGGCGGTCATCCTGGCGCGGCAGGTGTCTCGCTGGAAGCGGAGAAAATCGACCACTTCCGCCGGGAGCTGAGCCGACAGATCGACAGCCACCGCATAGACGCCGGACCCGAAGGGCTGGTCATCGACGCGGAGTTGCGTCTGGTCGATCTGAGCGTGCATCTGGTGGAGCAGGTGCAGCGGCTGGCTCCTTTTGGCAACGGCAACCCCATGCCCGTCTTCCTGACCCGGGGCCTGGCCCTGGCCGAGGATCGGCGGATGGGGCGGGATGGAACCCACCGGCGGCTCGTTTTGCAGGACGAAAAGGAGAACAAACAGCCACTGGTCTGGTTCAACGGCGCGGATGCGCAGCTACCCGAAGGCCCGCTGGATTTCGCCTATACGCTCAATATCAACGAATACAAAGGCGAACGCAGCCTGCAATTGATGTATAAGGACATTCGGGCCACGGAAGCGGACACTCTGACCGTCTCCCCAGCAGCCCTGCCTGCCCTGATGCCTATCTACGATCTGCGCAACCAGTCGGTAGATGTCGCCAGCCTGCCCCAACCGGACGCGGCATTCTGGCTGGCCGAAGGAACCCGTCTGGGCGAAGTAGCGTTCCACTCCCGCTTGCAGGCCCGGCGCTATCCCAAAGGGCGACCGCTGGTTCTCTGGAGCGCTCCTCCTTCGCAGGAGGTATTGCACTGGCTGGTGGAGACTCTTTCGCCGTCCGAACTCTGGCTGGTGGGGCGGGAGACCGGCGACGATTCCCTGGACGGGGTGGTGAAGGGGGTGGCCGCGATGGGCAAGCACGCGCTTTCCCAGGACGGACGCCTGCCCATCGACCGGCTGGCCGCGCGCATCGGCGTCAGCGAAGGGATTGTGCGCCACGCCCTCTTCTGGCTGGAGGCCAAACGCATCCTCTGGGTGATGGCGTGGGAGAGTGGCGACGTGGCCCGCATTGCGCCAGGCGATGGGCTGACGGCGGGGGACGCGGGTTTGCAGGAGAAGCAGGCAGAATTGACCGAACTGCTCCCTGAGATGCGGGCCTGGCGGCGCTTTTTCCTGCGGACGGGATTGGCGGAGTTGGGATTGAAAAGCAAATGAAGGCAAAAACGGAAGGCAAAGGGTAGTCTGCAGATGAATCGACGAGTGGTTGGATCGATTGGCGCGTTGTTGTTGGTGCTGGCGGGGGTCTGGGCTTTCGTCAACCGGGGCGAGATTTCCTTCTACTGGAATCTCTATCAGGTGGACAGGGCGGGCAAGCAGTTTTACGCGGACTATCCCCATCTGGCGCGGGATGTGGCCTACAGCCCCCGCTTTGGGATGGGATTGGATGTCTACAGCCCGGCGGAGGGAGAGAACCACCCGGTGCTGATCTTCATCCACGGCGGCGGTTGGGACAAATACGACCGCAAGCTCTTTACGCCGGTGGGCCAGAAATTGATTGAGGAGGGGATTGTCGTTGTCATCCCGGATTACACGCTTTATCCGGACGCAGGCTATGAGCAGATGGCCCAGGAGATGGCCGCAGCCACGGCCTGGACATTGGAGAATATCGCCCAATACGGCGGTGATCCCAGCCGGGTGGTGATCGCCGGCCACTCGGCTGGCGGACATCTGGCCGGGCTGATTGCCACGGATGAGGTCTGGCTCAACTTTGAGGGCCACACCAATCAGGAGTTGTGCGGCTTCATCGGGCTGTCCGGGGTCTACGACATTCCGGCGCAGATGGTTTTTGAGCGCAGTACCGGTGGCACGGCCCCGGTGATGACAGCGGTGATGGGGGGCGAAGCGAATTTCGCCGCGGCTTCGCCCAGCAGCTACGTCTTTCCTGGAATGCCCCAGACGCTCCTCATCCACGGCGCATTGGACGCTACGGTTCCTCTCTCCATCAGCCAAGAATTTCAGACGAAACTCGACGCTGCAAGCATCCCCAGTGAACTGATCGTCTACCCGGACAAAGGCCACACCGATTTTCTTTTCGACGGCTTTTTCGATTCCAGCGCACCGATTCTCAAGGATCTCAGCGACTTTGTGCAGGGCTGTTTTTTGGATGTGGGGTAGAAGAACGCAGATTTCGCAGAGGCCGCAGATTACACAGATTGAACCCGTGCGCCTTTTCATCCGGTATGCAATTCAGCCAATTGCACGTCGGAAATAAATGCAGGCACGAATTGCACAAATGATGACTACTTCCACTGCCTCTGGCAAAATTATCCTCTTTGGTGAGCACGCGGTCGTCTATGGGCGACCGGCGATTGCTGTGCCTGTGGCCCAGGTGCGGGCCACCGCTACTGTGACCGACGCCCCCCCTGGCAGCGGATGCACGATCGTCGCCCAGGACATCGGCGAAGAGACGCGTCTGGCCGCTGCTGCGGCGACTCATCCCTTGGCGCTGGTTCTGCGTTTGGCCCTGGAAGAAGCGGGGATTGGCGCGGAACCGGATTGGCGGTTCGTGCTGACCAGCGACATTCCGATTGCCAGTGGGCTGGGCAGCGGCGCAGCCATCAGCGCGGCGCTGGTGCGGGCACTACTCACCCACGCCGGTCAACCCGCCCCAGCGGAGACAGTCAGCCGTCTGGTCTACCGCAGCGAAGAACTCTTCCACGGCACGCCCAGCGGCATTGACAATGCAGTCATCGCCTACGAGCGCCCGGTCTGGTTTGTCAAAGGCCAGCCCCCGGAGAGCTTTGCCGTGGGCCAGCCTTTTACCCTCGCCATCGCCGACAGTGGCATTCCCAGCCCCACCAAAGAGAGTGTGGGCGATGTGCGCCGGGCCTGGGAAGCCGATCCGGCTGGCTACGAAGCCATTTTCAGCCGCATCGCCGATGTGGTCCACGGCGCGCGGCGGGCCATCCGGGACGGGAATCTGGCCGCCATCGGTGCGCTGATGAACACCAATCAGCAGCGGTTGGAAGAATTGGGCGTCAGCTCGCCTGCATTGGAAAAGCTGATCGACGCGGCGCGGGCGGCAGGCGCAAAGGGGGCCAAACTCAGCGGCGGGGGCAGAGGGGGGAATCTCATCGCGCTGGTGGATGAAGAATCCGCAGAGGCGGTACAGACAGCGCTGGTAAATGCCGGTGCAAAACGGGTGATTCTGACCCAAGTAGGTACAGCAGGTATTGGGTAATGGATATTGGGCGTGGCGCGCAGTCGCGCTCACTATCCATTACCCAATCTCCTCTCCTCCCCCTCGCGCAGGTAGACGATCCGCCCCCCTACAATCGTCGCTACCACTTCCAATGAAGCGTCCAAAACCACCAGATCGGCCCGATAGCCTGGGGCGATCACTCCAAATGTGTCGGCAATTCCCAGCGCAGCGGCGGGCGTGCAACTGGTGATGGGCCACGCCTTTTCCAACGGCCAGCCGGTGGCGGCCAGGAAGTAGCGCAGGGCCGCGTCCATTGTCAATATCGATCCAGCCAGGGTGCCGTCGGCCAGCCGACACGCGCCGTCCCGCACAAAGACGGTCTGTCCGCCCAGCTCGGATTCTCCGTCGGGAAGACCCGTGGCCCGGATGGCGTCTGTGATAAGCAGCAGGCGATCCGGTCCTTTGCAGCGCGCCAGCACCGCCATCGCTGCCGGGTGGACGTGAACGGTGTCGGCGATCAGTTGGGCAAAGATGCGCTCATCGGTCAGCACAGCGCCCACGACACCCGGCTCCCGGTGGTGCAGCCCGGTCATGGCATTGAAGGTGTGGGTGGCCTGGCTGACGCCCCGATCAAAACTGGCGATGGCCTGATCGTAGCTGGCCGCGCTGTGGCCGATAATCACCCGCACCCCCGCTACCAGCGCGGCGTCGATCAGCGCGGCCGCGCCCGGCTCTTCCGGGGCCAGTGTGATGAGTTTCACCGGACCGGCGGTCAGCAGTTCGCCAAATTCGGCCAGATTGGCCCGGCGGATATTTTCTTTAGCCTGCGCGCCGGGGAAGCGGGGGCTGATGTACGGCCCTTCCAGATGGACGCCGAGGATGGCCGCACCGGGCATGGGGGCGGCCAGGGTAGCGGCGACGTTTCGGACCGCGGCCAGGGTGGGCGGATGGGGCGCGGTCATTGTGGTGGGGGTAAAGCCGGTGACGCCATGCTGGGCCAGAAAGCGGCTGATGGCGGGCAGGCTCTCTGGCCTGGCGTCCATTGTGTCGTGGCCTGCGCTGCCGTGGATGTGGAGATCGATAAAGCCGGGCAGAACTACACAGCTTGTCGCATCAAAGCCAGGGGCGCTGCTCGGCCCACCCTCAACGCCCTCAATATAGCCTTCGGCCAGGAGCAAACTGCCCAACTCAAAGCTATTGGCTCCTAGGCCCATTGGAAAGCGAGCATTGACAAGCGCCGACAGATGGGGGAGGGGTATGGGCTGGGACAGTTCCAGGGTCATCGCTTATTCGGTTACACCATTTGGGTTGGGCTGGCGCTGCACAAAAATGACACCGAGCGGCGGCAGGTTGAAGGGGGCCGAATGGGAACCGCTTTGCCAGGCAATGGCTTCGGCCACAATCTCCGGCGGGTTGCCCACTCCGCTGCCGCCATATTTCAGCGCATCGCTGTTCAAAATTTCCGTGTATACGCCTGGGCCGGGCAACCCCACCCGGTAGCCCATACGGGGCACGGGGGTGAAGTTGCAGATGACAATCACCGAATCGTCCCGGTCTGCGGCCATGCGGCGGAAACTAAGGATGGAGTTGTCCACGTCGTGCAGGTCGATCCACTCGAAGCCCTGCCAACTGGCGTCCACTTCGTGTAGCGCCTTTTCTTCTCGATAGAGCCGGTTCAGGTCGGCCACATACTGCTGCAATTGTCCGTGCCGGGGATGGCCCAGCAGATGCCAGTCCAGGCTTTGCGCCTCGTTCCACTCCCTCCATTGGCCAAACTCGCTCCCCATGAAGAGCAGTTTCTTGCCCGGATGACCAGTCATATAACCGTAGAGGGCGCGCAGATTGGCAAACTTCTGCCAGTGGTCGCCGGGCATTTTGTCCAGCATGGAGCGTTTGAGATGGACCACTTCGTCGTGGCTGAAGGGCAGCACAAAATTTTCGGAAAAGGCGTAGACCAGGCTGAAAGTGATCAAATGGTGGCTGTAGCGTCGGTAGATCGGGTCCTGTGCGAAGTATTCCAAAATGTCGTGCATCCAGCCCATATTCCATTTGTAATCAAAACCCAGCCCGCCGGTATAGGTGGGGCGGGAGACCATAGGCCAGGAGGTACTCTCCTCGGCGATGGTAATCGCACCGGGCGCGTATTCGTGTACCGCGTCGTTGAACTTGCGAATAAAGTCAATCGCCTCCAGATTTTCCCGTCCACCGTAGCGGTTGGGCAGCCAGGTCCCCGCCTCCCGGTCATAGTCCAGATAGAGCATAGAGGCCACCGCGTCTACGCGCAGACCGTCGATGTGATATTTTTGCAGCCAGAAGAGGGCGCTGGACAGGAGGAAATTGCGCACTTCGTTGCGGCCAAAGTTGAAGATTTTTGTGCCCCAGCCTTTGTGTTCGCCGATCCGGGGGTCTTCGTGCTCGTAGAGATGGGTTCCGTCGAAGAAAGCCAGGCCGTGGCTGTCTTTGGGGAAGTGGGCAGGAACCCAATCGAGCAGCACACCGATGCCGTGCTGGTGACAATAGTCCACGAAATAATGAAAATCGTCGGGCGTGCCAAAGCGGCTGGTGGGGGCAAAATAGCCTGTGACCTGATAGCCCCAGGAGCCGTCATAGGGGTGTTCGGTGATGGGCAGCAGTTCGATGTGGGTATAGCCGACTTCCCGCGCGTGGGCGACCAGTTGGTGGGCCAGCTCCTGATAGCCGACAAAGCCGTTGTCCTCCGGCCCCCGCTTCCAACTACCCAGATGGACTTCGTAGATGTTGATGGGCTGGTCGATGGCCTGTTTGGCCGCCCGATTTTCCATCCACTCTTCGTCGTGCCAGGGCAAGCGGTCAATGTCCCAGACAATCGAAGCAGTGACCGGACGCTTCTGGGCTGCAAAGCCGTAGGGGTCCGTCTTGTCAGCTTTGTGACCCATCGCCCGGGATTTGACCGAATACTTATACTCCGTGCCCATAGGCAGATTGGGCAGAAAAAGCTCCCACGCACCGCCAGGGCGGTGGCGCATTACATCCACCCGGTCGTCCCAGAAGTTGAAGGGGCCGATGACGCTGACCCGCTCGGCGTTGGGTGCCCAGACGGCAAACTGCACGCCGTCCACCCCATCCACTGTGCGGGGGTGTGCGCCGAGCTTCTCAAAGCTGCGCAGAAACTGTCCCTCGCCGTGCAGATGCAGGTCAAAGTCGGTCAGCCACTCGGTTTGGAAGCGATAGGGATCTTCGATCGCGTGCCGGTTGCCGGCGGCGTCCTCCACCAGCAGGCGATAGGCGAAGGGATTCTTGCGCCGGGGAAAGTGGGCCGCAAAAAGCCCGCCGGGATGGATCCGTTCCAGGGCCGTCGTCCGGCCTGTCTTCACTTCCAGCACGGAGACGGCCACATCCAGCGGGCGGAAGGCGCGCACGATCAGCGACTCCTTGCCGTCGTCTTGGCTGGTCTGCATCCCCAGCACCTCGAAGGGTGCGCTATGATAGCCACCCACCAGCGCGTCCATTTCCTCGTTCGTCAGCTCCCGTTGCGCCACGCCTATCTCCTATTGTAACGCAAGCTGTTAGCTTGCGGTTGGGGTGCGCAAGCTAACAGCTTGCGTTACACGCGCCCGCTCCAGCCCTGGCATGAAATAGTCCCGCACCACCACATCCCAACTCATTCCCTTGGCCAGGGCTTCGCCGTTTTCGATCATTTTTTCCATCCCGGCTTCGTCCTGGGGCAGACGGCGGAAGATGCGCCAGGCGGTGTCGCCGCTGTTCGTCCCTTCGATCCAATCCCGGGTGGGCTGGTCGATGGAGAGCGCGTCCTGGGGCGAGAAGAGCGGGTAGCCGTTGGGCAGGCTGACATAATCGGCCACCACCAGATTGGGGTTGTCGTTGGGGTCGAGGGTGGAGCCTTCCTCCGCGGCCAAAGCCTGGGCCACCCGGTTGACAAAACCCACACAGCCGCAGACATTGGAAACACAGGAGATGGCCCCGAAGTTCAGGGGTTCCACCTGGGCGATGCCAAAAGGTTCGTAGATACTCTGGCCGAATTCCACATCGCTGCCCCGACGTAAGTCCATAAAACTCATCTCCGCGGGCATTCGCTGGCCGCAACTGCGCTGGTCCCAACCAAATTGGTTGATCAGCACAATCCGACTATCCCCAGCCCGGCGATTGAAAGGTTCTACGCCATTGAAGAAGAAGCTCGTCTCCGCGTCGATCAGGTCGCCGTTGTCCGAGCGATGGCCCACCGGCCAGCCGTATTGCTGCTCCCAGGCGTGAACCCATTCGGAGCGGCGGCCCGCGGGCTGGCTGGTGCTGAGGACAAAGAGTACAGCCGTCTTCTTGACCTCCGCCAACATCCGGTCCAGATGTTCCATCACCCGAATATCCCGCCACATCCCTTTGGAAAGCACCATCCGGGTCACGTGGCTGAAGATGTAGTCGGGGCGATAGCCGAGGAGATTCTGGCAATAGTCCTGGAGCAGTCGTTTGGAGGCCAGCTTTTCCGCCAAAGTAATCGGGTGAACGGTGACACCGTTGTAGACCAGATCGATGTTTTTGTGGGCAAAATCGCCGCCCAAAAAGCGCAGCTCTGGGACCACCAGATCACCCACGGCAAAGATATTGTCGCAGCGTACAGCCTGGCGGATGATGGCGTGTTTGAAGTAGAAGTCGTGGTTGCCAAAAACGTCATCCAGGCTTTGGCCCCGCTCCTGGGCCCGGAAGAGCGCGTTGTAGAAGCGGGTGTCGTGACCACCGTGGGCCTCCACCAGAAGACGGGCGGTTGCCATCTCGTGGGCATAGAAGATCGTGCGCCAGCGGTTTGGCTCGTTCATCTGGGCGGCAAAGACCACCGGCATCCCCAGCCATTCGTGGGCGATGATAAAGCGTTCGTTCTGGCTCAGCCCCGCATCCACGCCGATGGCTTTGAGGGCAGAAAAGAGGGGCTGGGCGATGGAAAAATAGAGGTTCATCTCATCAGCCAAAGCGTAGCGCCCGCTGTCGATGCCATAATTCTGCCAGACGTGATAGCGAAATTCATTGACTGGCCCGCTTGCTGGATTGGTGGCATCCACCAGTACGATCTCGTGTTCGTATGCGCCAAAACGTCGGGTTCCGTAGAGAAGGGCAATCTGGAAGCTCTGTTCGATCCCTTGCAGTGCGTCATGCAGGGCTGGCTTCACGCCGTCGAAAATCCCGTGCAGGCTGCTGTAGCGGATGGTCATTTTGTTGCGGGGACTGTTCAGCCGTTCCATCTCCACGCTGTCCTTGCCGTTGAGTGGGCCGACCAGCACGGAACGGCTGACGGAACGGTTGTAGGCATCTGCGCCCAGCAGTCCGTCCAGCACTGCGCCGATACCGCCGACTTTGACGCCTGCCTCGTGGGTGGCGTGGATGACAAGAGGGATGGCAGAATCCATAGACAACTCCTGGCGGAAGCGAAGGGCAGGTGAGGACGTAAGCAATCAAATGGTATCACACAACCGATAAAGAGGCTATAACGGCGGATACAGGGCAATCGCTTACTTCTCCCCTCACAGCGAACAGGGGCAGGCCAGCAGGCAGGTGAAAAGTGTGATAAATCTACCTGTCAGATGTGATCCGAATCCTCCCATTTCCGGGGCGCACCCTTGACCCCAGCAGTTCCAAATATAGAACGCGGATCACGCGGATGGAGCGGATTTTTGCGGATTTTACGGCGCAGGTTTTTGCTTTTATCCGCTTTGATCTGTCCAATCAGCGTCATCCGCGTTCTATTTCTGTCAAATTTGGAATTGCTGCCTTGACCCACAACGGATTGCGGACCACCCTGCGGTATGGTACAATGCGCCCAGGCAATCCTCACCAGGAGGCATTCGTGCCGTTCGCAAAAGACAGTGCGCCAGGCGCACCTTTCCAGCCTCGATCAAAACCAATTTTATGCTTGCCTCAGACACTGTTTTGGGTATTTGTCGCTTTTTGCCTGCTGATTGCGGCCAGTGTGGGCGGCGCACGGCGGGTTGCGGCCAGCGGTATGCCCCAGGTTGTGGCAGCCGGGTGCAGTGAATTGCTGGTCAATGGCGGTTTTGAGGTCAAAGATCTGGGCTGGCAGACCTTTGGGGCCGAATCCCCCCCAGCCTATACGACCAGCCCAGTCTTCTCCGGTGAGCAGGCCATGCGCCTGGGCATTATCGAGGGAGCCAACCTGCCAGTCATTAACGGAGTGCGTCAGAGCGCATTTCTGCCCAACTCCGCATCCAGCCTGATCCTGGGTTTTCATTACCGCCCCATCCACGAGAGTCTGCCCGGCGACGACCTGCAATATCTGGACATTTACGACGCTAGTTCCGGACTGAAGCTCTATCAATTGCATGGAGCACTGAATAACAGCGCCAGTTGGATATTCTTGCAGTATGACTTGACACCCTTGAAGGGGAAGACCATTCGTATTGATGTGGGGGTGCGCAATGACGGCAGCGGCGGGCGCACAGCGCTGATCATCGACGATCTTTCTTTGCTCTCCTGCGATGCGGGGGCAGTGCCCATCGCTACATCCACCGCTACTTCTCTCTTTCCCACGCCCACACCGACCACCTCCTTTCTAACTCTGACGCCGACCGCTTCGGTTTCGCCTGTGCCGGTGATTTCCCCTACGCTGACGCCGACCGCAATTCCGGTAACACCAATCCCGCCCACACCTGTCCCCGTCGGCTGCGTCAATATCCTGGAAAATGGCGGTTTCGAGCAGCCTTTGGGCAGTAGCACAGGCTGGCTGCCCGGCTATATTGACCCGGTGGGACCAGAGCTTTCCAGCGAACACGCGGAAGGTGCACGCTCACTTCGGTTGGGCAATCCGCCGGGCGCAGGTACGCGGGACGTCGTCAGTTATTCGTCCATCCGTCAATTGGTCGAGATTCCGGTCACGGCTTCCACAGCATCCCTCAGTTGGAAGCATCAATCCCGCAGCCAGGAAGGCCCATCTGACAACCCTGTGCCACCCCAGGACAGGCAAGAGCTAATCCTGCTGCATCCCAATCTGGATACAAAGGCAGTGATACGGCGCTGGCGGGAAGAGGTGCCAAGCTGGCAAGAGGAGAGCGAAGACCTGACCAAGTATCTGGGCGACTCCTTCTACGTTTACTTCAATGCAGTCAACGACGCCAATAGCACCCGCACCTGGATGTTTTTGGATGATGTGCGGCTCTTTGTCTGTTACAATGGAGGGGCTGCCACGTTAACAGCCACACCCATACCGCCGGTTATGGGCACGCCTACACCCACTGCGACCGGTCTGGTGATCATCCTGAATACACCGACCGCCACCGGTGTCGCAGCCGCGGCACTTCTGTTGGACACACCCACCCCGGATACAGCCATCAGCCAATCCGGATTGCCCACCCAGGAAGCCAGCGTGATGGTTGCCGATGCGCGTAGCATCGCGCCGACCCCGACTGCTTCGGCATCGCCTCTGTGGGCATCCCTGCTGGCATTTCTCAGCCGCTACCGGGTTTGGATCTTCGGTGGATTGCTTGTTCTGGTGTTGATCGCCATTTTTGCCCTGCGCCGGTAGGTTCTGTATCCCGGCGTACTTCTATCAGGTCTCTCTTTGACTACAATGGACGCGCACGCTACAATAATTATAGCGTGCGCGTTTCTTTTGCCACCCATTGGACAAATGGACCCATTGCGCTGCTGCTTATCTGTTAATTTCGTGTGAGGCTTTCTATGATTCTGGACATTCCTTCTTGTCGCGAAGAGACAGCACTTCTCTCATCGGACATCACCTCCAATATATCGGATGACGCAACGACGCACCGTCTGCAACCCCAAGGCCCCGACGCTTTTCGCTCCAGGCTGAATTACACCGTCTATGGAGCTACGGCCCATCCCACCGGATTTGCCGCTTTGGCCAGCGAGTGGAATGATCTGTTGGCCCGCAGCCGCTTTGACACCCTCTTCCTCACCCACGAGTGGCAAACCACCTGGTGGCATCAATTGGGCGACGGCGACCTTTGGATCATCGCCTTTCGTCTGCCAGAAAATGGGCGGTTGGTCGGGATAGCCCCATTGTATCGTCTGTTGCACCAGAACGGACCGTGGGCTGGCTCCAACGTCCTTCATCTGGTCGGCTGCACCGAAGTCAGCGACTATCTGGACCTGATCATCGAGGCAGGCCAAGAAGAAGCTGTCTACGCGACTCTTTGCCATTGGTTGCACAGTGCCGATGCCCCGTCCTGGGATGTGCTGGACCTCTGCAATTTGCCCGAAGCCAGCCTTTCCTATCAGACCCTGCCGGGAATTGTGCGCGGCGCAGGTCATCGGGTGGAGGTGACCCAGGAAGATGTGGCGCCCTTTATCCCGTTGCCTGCCCGCTACGATGACTATCTGAGCGAACGGGTAGAGAAGAAGCAGCGCCACGAGATTCGCCGCAAGCAGCGCCGGGCCGAACGGGAAGCCCAGGTCGGTTTTTATGTGGTGGGGCCAGAGCATGACCTGCGCCAGGAGGTGGACGATTTTATCGCTCTGCAACAGGCCAGCCGCCCGGACAAAGAAGCCTTTATGACGCCGGAAATGCAGCGTTTCTTCCATTATACAGCCCGCCGGATGCTCGACGCCGGCTACCTGCGCCTGACTTTTCTCACCCTAAATGGGGTCAAAGCGGCCACCTATTTTTCTTTTGAATACAAAGGCCATCTCTTGCTCTACAATTCTGGTTACGACACGAGCGAATTTGCCCAGTTGAGTCCGGGCTGGGTGCTTCTGGCCTATCTGATCCAGCATTCGATTACAGAAGGACTCAAAGTTTTTGATTTTCTGCAGGGCGACGAGGAATATAAATATCGCTTTGGCAGCCAGGATAATAAAGTGATGCGCACAGTGATCTATAACCACTGACCCAGCAGGAGGGAAAAGCGATGGCTCAACGCGGTCCTATCGGCGTAGACGGCCCGTCCAACGGCAACGGGCATGCCTACACATCCCCCCAAGAGAAGGTTCCCCAAAGCGGGCCGCTACCGGCTGATCGACCTACTGGCGACGCACCTTCTACAGAAACGCCACCCGAATCCCCGCGCAGGGCACATTCTCAACGGGAGAACGCTTTTGACGTAGGCTCCTGGCTGCTGCAAGGGTTGGTCGGTCTGAGCGAAGAGTTGCGCCACAGCGATCTGGGATTGCCGGAAGACTTCTGGGTTCACGCCTACGCAGCGCGCAAAGAGGCGCTGCTGGCGGCCAGAGCGCTGGTGGACGCGGCCCTGGAAAATTGTGCCGAGGAGAAGACTCCCCAGAGCGGAGAAAAGAAAAAGCCCTCCCAGCGGGGACAAGTCTCTATCGATTTCGGATAAATCCCCTCGATTAGCCTTCTGCCAACCCTGGCAAAACCCCTTCTACCAGCAGCGTCTCCTCGTTGCGCATGTGGACCAGCCCAGGCCGCCCACCCGGGGCACGGCTGACAAAACGCCGCCGGGTAACGGCTACGGCCACGCCCCGCTCATTCCGTAGCCGGGAATAATAGGCGGCCAACTGGGCTGCGGCCTGGGTCGTTTCTTCGCTTACAGGCTGGCCGCCGTTGCGGATGACTACATGGCTGCCCGGCACATTGCGCACATGCAGCCAGAGATCGTCCGGCCCTGCCTCGTCAAAGGTGACAATTTCATTCTGGCGCGCGTTGCGTCCCACCAGAATGGCGAAACCCTCGGTAGAGAGAAAGCGCAGCGGTTTGGAACGATCCGGTGCCACCTTCAGCGTGCGGCCCGGACGCTGGCGCAGATAGCCCGCCTCCCGCAGCGCTTCGCGTACAGACGCGATTTCTGGCTGGTTTTGGGCCAGGGCCAGATCGCTCTGGAGTTGGGCAAGATAGTCCCGGTCGGCCTCCACTTGGGCGCGGCGTTCGGGAATAATCACCGCAGCCCGTTCCAGCTTGGCTGCCCGGTCGAACATCCGCTCGGCCTGTTCCACAGCTGTCTCTCTGCCAGAAAGAGGGATGACCAGCCTTTCCTCGTCGCCCAGGGGCACAACCAACTCCCGCTGCCCCGGCTGAATTTGGGTGTGCAGGGCCAGCAGCCACTCGGCCTGGGTACGCAGATGGGCCGGATCGCCGGCCTCCGGCTCTTCCGCGGCCATTGCTGCCAACTGGCGTACCACCCGCTCCTCGGCCTGCTGGATCAGCACAGCTACTCCGTTGCGCATCCCCGCATAGGCATCGGTGGAAGCCGCCGGATCCCGCTCGGCCTCGCCATAGAAGCCGGCCACCGCGACGCTCACGCTCTCTGTGGGCAGAAAGTCGTCGGCAAAGTGGAGTTCATAGACGGCAAAGCCGCTGACCCCTGCCTCGTCGTCCATAGCCAGACCCGGCGTCCATCCTCCATTGGCGGGCAGCCCCCAGAGTTCCTGCAGGGCCGCGGCCAGAGCCACCACCTGTTCTGGCCCAGCGTCACCGCTGGCATCGCCCGTCACCCGCCAGGCGATCTCACGCGCCAGGGTCGGGCTGATCCCTTCCATACCATCGACCAGTGCCCGCCATAGCCGCCCGCCTTCGGCCAAAAGCGCGGTCAGGTTGGTGTAATAGTCCGGGTCTCCGTCGTCCAGGGGGGGCAATTTGTGCTGGGCCGGGGGCGGTGTGTAGGGCCGTTTGGGGAGCAACACCCGCTGGGCATTCTCCCCCGGTATCACCCGTTTGAGAACGCCCAGAATGTGCTTGCCCGCATCCAACAGCAGCAGATTGCTCAGACGGCCCATCGGTTCGGCCAGCAGGGTTGTGGGGCCGTGATCCGGGTGGTCGAAGCCCAGAGCCAACACCCGTTCGTAGGCGATGGGCAGTTCGATGACCTCGAGGAGCGCACCCCGCACATATTTTTTCAGGAGCAGGAGCAGGGGTGTCTCTTTTTCCACACCCCGGCGCAGCTTCTGGCTGCTCAGGTGGACCCGGCTGGCCTGGGGATGAGCAGAGAGCAGCAGGTAGTGGCGCTGGTGGTTGGCGTAGATTTCCATGCCGACGCTGTGGGCATCAGGCAGGAGGATCTGCTGGACGCGGCCACCGCGGATGGTTGTGTTCAGTTCGGCGGCCATGGCTGCCAGGGTGAGGGCGTCAAAGTGCATGGGAGTTTTGGAATTGTGAATGGTGAATAGTGAATGTGGGTAGTGTATGCGATGGCGCGGGAGATGGCAAACCGGGGGAACATTCCGACAGCCCCATTCGTCTGCATTCCAGCACATCAGTTTGCGGCAGGGACCGGTCCTCTCGTGTTTCAACTGGTGCAGTAGAATTCCTATCGGTTGAATGTGAAGGAGACAAAATATGCGTACGCAACGCGGACTATCCGCCCATCTGACACGCGCAGCTTTCGGCGCAGCACTGCTGGCGCTGACTTTATTGTTGTCTACGATTTTCAGCGGAGGCACAGCCCAGGCCCAAGGCACGGTGACGCCCCGGCACACAGACCCCTTCTGGGTGGCCTCTTATTGGAACAACACGGCTCTCAACGGCACGCCGGTACTCGTTCAGGAAGAGCGCAATCTGGCCTATGAGTGGGGCACGGGTTCGCCCCATCCATCGGTCAACAGTGACAACTTCTCGGCCCGCTGGGCGCGCTATATCGATGTGACTCCCGGCGAGTATACTTTCGTCGTCACCAGCGACGACGGCATCCGTGTGCGGGTGGATGGTGATCTGATCATTGACGCCTGGTGGGATCACAGCGCCACACGCTTTACCGGCACGAAAACACTGACCGCCGGCCATCATCTGGTGGAAGTAGAGTATTACGAAAAGAGCGGTATGGCTGTGGCGTCCCTCTCCTGGCAAGCCGGCCCGCCCCCCATCACCAACTGGAAAGGCGAATACTTCAACAACAAATCCCTGAGCGGCACACCGGTGGTGGTGCGCAACGACGCGGCCATCAATTTTGACTGGGGTGTGGAGAGTCCCGCGGCGGGTGTCAGCTCCGATGACTTTTCGGTTCGCTGGAGCCAGAATTTGTCCCTGGCCGCGGGAATGTACCGCTTCCGTATGACGGTGGACGACGGGGCACGGCTCTTTGTCAACGGCCACTCACTCATCGACGCCTGGAAGTCCCAGGCCGCCACCGAATATTCGGGCGATATCTATCTACCCGGCGGGACGGTGACTGTGCAGATGGAGTATTTTGATGAGAGGGGCAATGCCGTGGCCCGGCTGGTCTGGGAGAAAGCGGGCAGCAGCCCCGGTCCTTCGCCCACACCGACGCCGATTCCTCCGGTCACGGGTGGGGTGATTGTGGACAACCGGGACGCCGGCTTCGTGCGGGGTGGCAGCGCTTCCGGATGGGCCAGCGCCAACGAAGGCTACAACGGCCATCTCTACTGGACGCAAAACAACGACACGGCCAGGCCCGGGTACAACTGGGGGCGCTGGTATCCGGCACTGAGCGCGGGGCGCTACGAGGTATTCGTCTATATCCCGGACCGCTACACCACCAGCGCCAACGCCCGCTATTGGATTTCCCACGCGGCCGGTTTTACCCAGCGGCTGGTGAATCAGTCCGGCTACAGCGACCAGTGGGTCTCTTTGGGCACCTACACCTTCCGAGGTGACAATCAGGACTACGTCTCTCTGGCTGATGTGACGGGGGAGACGTATCTGTCGAGACTGCTGGCCTGGGACGCGATGAAGTTTGTGGCGAAGTAGTTGCAGGTGGCAGGTGGAAGGTGAAGGCCGGGCGATATTCGCCCGGCCTTTTATTTTGTCGTTACCCATACACCGTCTTGATCAGCGCCCGAATGTAACCGTTGGCGTAGGCTTTGCCCAGCAGGTCCGAGCGTTCCAGCGGGAACTTTGGCGTGTGATCCATCATATACGGCCCGTTGAAGCCGTTGTCCCGGTAGACTTCCATAGCCCGGCGCATGTCGATGTCGCCCTCGTCCATAAAGACTTCGGTGAAGCGAGGCAGTTGACCCTTTACATTGCGGAAATGCACCCAGCCGATTTTGTCAGCCGCGGCCATCTCGGCGATGAAGTCGTAGACCCCCTGACCCAAGGCTTCGGTCATACAGCCCTGGCAGAAGAGCATTCGGTTGTTGGGGCTGTCCACCACCCGGAAGTGGTGACGGAACTGTTCCGGCGTGGAGCAGATTTGGGCCACGCCGCCCAACGGCTCTGGCACTGGCGGATCGTCCGGGTGCAGAGCCATCCGCACACCGGCTTTCTCGGCCACGGGAATCACCACCGCCAGGAAGCGCTCCATCCGCTCCATCATTTCCACTTCGCTCACCGCCGGTTCGTAGAGGGGCGGACGGTTGCGCACAAATTCGTCGTAGTCGAAAGTGCTGTATTGCACACCGCCCCGTCCGGTGTCCGAGGTAGTGCGGAAGTTGCCCATTGGCTTGAAATTCCAGCCCAGATAGGGAATACCCGCCCGGCCCAGGGATTCTAACATCCGACACCAGGCGTCGATGCGGTCGTCGGCTTCCGGCAGGCCCAGGGGTATTTCCGGCCAGCAGGATAGAAAAACGTTGTTGAATTTCATCCCGTGGGCTTCGATCCGCTCCCGTGCCCAGGCAAAGCGATCTGTGCAGTCTTTGCCGGCACGCAGGTCCGCGCCGAGCGTCTCGTCGGCCCGTGCCACGCTGGCCCGCAGTTCCAGATGAATGGTGTCCACGCCGATGGCACTGTAAAAGGTGAGAATTTCGTCTGTGAAATTGTTCCAGTTCACCTGATCCTGAATGAGCATTGGCAAAAATCCTTTTCCATATGAACTCTGTTGGGTTCTCCCGGCGCATGCTGAACCGAAAACAGCGCTTTCTTGCCGGGAGAACCCAACCTACACTGATTTATCCATGCCTGCGCATAAACCGCTGCATCCGTTCCAGGGCGATTTCGATATTCTCCTGGCTGGCTGCATAGGCGCAACGCACGTGGCCCTCGCCGCCTTTGCCAAAGGCGCTGCCGGGAATCACCGCCACCTGCTCCTCCAACAATAGCTGTTCGGCAAATTCGTGTTCACTCATCCCCGTGCGTTTGACACTGGGGAAGGCGTAGAAGGCACCCTTCGGCTCGAAACAGTCCAGTCCGATCTCATTCAACCCGCTCACAATCAGGCGGCGCCGGGTGTCGTAGCTGGCGACCATCTCCTGGACAGCCAGCTCCGCCACCGGGTCGGTGAAGGCGGCCAATGCGGCTGCCTGCCCTGCGGTGGGTGCGGACATAATCAGGTATTGGTGAATTTTGCGCATGGCCCCCAGCAGGTCCGCCGGACCCGCTGCGTAGCCAATGCGCCAGCCGGTCATCGCGTAATCTTTGCTCATTCCGCCCAGATGAATCGTGCGTTCGGCCATGCCGGGCAGGCTGGCGAACATCACGTGCTCGTGGCTGCCGTAGACCAGCCGGTCGTAGATTTCGTCAGAGATGACGAGCAAATCGTGCTTCTCCACGACCCGTGCGATCGCCATCAACTCCTGCCTGTTCATCACCGCGCCGGTGGGGTTGCAGGGATAGCCAATCAGCAGAGCCTTTGTGCGGGGGGTGATGGCAGCCTCAATCTGCTCTGGCGTAACGACGAAATCGTTGGCCGCGTAAGTGGGCACATCCACAACCGTGCCCCCGGCCAGAATCACATCCGCGGTGTAGGAGACAAAGCAGGGCTGGGGTACGATCACCTCATCGCCGGGGTCGAGGATGGCCTGCATCGCCAGATACATGGCCTCGCTCACGCCGACAGTAATCAGCACCTCCTGCTCCGGGTCATAGGCTGGTCCGCCGTAGCGTCGCTGTAACATTTCAGCCACGGATGCGCGCAATCCCAACACCCCCGCGTTGGAGGTGTAGGCTGTGTCGCCCTGACGAATGCTCTCCAGGCCGGCCTGCAAAATCGGGGCGGGCGTGACAAAATTCGGCTCGCCGATGCCCAGGCTGATCACATTTTCCATTGTGGCGGCGATGTCGAAGAAGCGGCGGATGGCCGAAGGGGCCACCCGATGGATACGTTCACTCAGACGGCTGTGGTGGGGGCGTCGCAAGGTGCTATGTCCATTCGTGGGGATGGTTTGACCCTTCTCGCGGGTCAGTACAGATGTCATATTCATTCGTCAATGCGACCAGTTACGGTCGTCCCTTTTCGTTGGAGAAATGCGAGAGAAAGTTTTGAATCTCCCAATCTCTCAATCTCCTCTACAAAGCCGAGATTGAGAGATTGGGAGATTGGACGGTAGCCGCAAAGCCCTCGTGCGCCGATTGCACGACCCTCAGCAGGCTCCACTGAGCGGTCGCCGGCAGCCGGCACTGGCTGCTCTCCGATGGATTGGGGGATTGGGTAGTGGGGTCATTGGTTGGGTTGCTCGTATGGATAGGGATGACGGAGTAACCAGTAAACAGTGACCAGTGACCAGTGACCAGTGGGTCCCGTCGATCTCCACTGATTACTGATTACTGGTCACTGTTCACCGATCACTGGCCTCCGCGTGTGCCACTCGGTCGTCTGCTCGTAGGCGTGGGCGGCGCGTAAAATGGTCTCTTCGCCCAGAGACGGCCCCAGAATCTGCAGACCGATGGGCAGGTGGTTGCGGTCAAAGCCACAGGGGACGCTGATGCCGCACATCCCGCTCAGGTTCAGGCTGACAGTGAAGATATCGGCCAGATACATGGCCAACGGGTCGTCGGCCTTCTCGCCGATGGGGAAGGCGGTGGTGGGCGAGGTGGGCGAAACGATCACATCCACATCGGCAAAGGCCGCCTCAAAATCCCGCTTGATCAGCGTGCGCACCTGCTGGGCCTTCCCGTAATAAGCGTCGTAGTAGCCCGCGCTCAGGGCGTAGGTCCCCAGCATAATCCGCTGTTTCACCTCCCGGCCAAAACCCCGCCCCCGCACCTGCCGGTAGTTGTCCAGCAGCCGGTCTGCCTTGCCGCCGGGACCGAAACGGATACCGTCGAAGCGGGAAAGGTTGGCGCTGGCCTCGGCAGTGGCGATCAGATAGTAGACGGGGAGCGCTTTGTCCGTGTTGGGCAGGCGGATGGGAACGATCTCCGCGCCCAATCCGGCCAGATGCTCGATGGCGGCGCGCACCGCGGCCTCCACATCCGGCTCCATCCCATCGATAAAGTATTCGGCAGGCACGCCCACCCGCAGGCCCCGGATGTCGCCGGTCAGACTGGCCGTGTAGTCGGGCACTGGCGCATCCAGGCTGGTGCTGTCGTGGCTATCGTGGCCCGCCATCGCCTGCAGAATCAGCGCGGCATCTTCCACATCTTTGGTGAGCGGTCCGATCTGGTCCAGGCTGCTGCCGTAGGCGATTAGCCCGTAGCGGCTGACCCGGCCATAGGAGGGCTTCATCCCCACCACGCCACAGAGGGAGGCGGGCTGACGCACGCTGCCGCCGGTGTCGGTGCCCAGAGCGGCCAACGTTTCGTCCGCGGCCACAGCGGCCGCCGAGCCACCGCTGCTGCCGCCGGGAACCCGGTCTAGATTCCACGGGTTGTGGGTGGTGAAGAAGCCGCTGTTTTCTGTGCTAGACCCCATCGCGAATTCGTCGGTATTGGTCTTACCAATAATCAGCGCACCGGCGTCTTTCAATCGCTCTACTGCCGTGGCGGTGTAGGGCGGGCGGTAGCCTTCCAGAATTTTGCTGCCGGCAGTGGTGACGATTCCTTCGGTGGAAAGCACATCTTTGATGGCCAGGGGAATCCCCAACAGTGGGCGGTTATCGCCTTGCGCGCGGTAACGATCGGCTGCTTCCGCCTGTTCCAACGCCTGCTCGCCGGCCACTGTCAGAAAGGCGCAGACCTGGCTGTCCACCTGTTCGATGCGGGCCAGGACAGCGCGTATTAGGTCCACAGCAGAGAAGTCACCCGCAGCCAGCCCCGCTGCGGCCGCGTGGACGGTCAATTGATGGAGTTCAGTCGCTGTTGTCTCTTTCACGTCAGCCTCAATTCCTGGGAGCGCCGCCATCCCTGGCGGCGAGTAATGCCGCTAAGGATAGCGGCGCTCCCAACTCTATTCTTCAAAGATGGCACGCACCCGGAAATAGCCGTTTTTGGCATCGGCCGCGTTGGCGACAGCAGCTTCGTTGGGCAGACACTCGCCCAGGGTGTCGTCCCGCATTACATTGTGCAGGGGGAGAACGTAGGGCGTGGGCGGCACACTGCTGGTATCCACACCCTGAATCTGCTCGGCGTAGTCCAGAATGGCGGAAAGCTGGACAGCGTAGTGGTTGATCTCTTCGTCGCTCAGTTCCAGCTTGGCCAGTTCCGCCACATGGCGCACTTCTGCGATGGTCAGTTTCATTGGGTTTCTCCCGCCGTTCGACACGCACAAAAAAACGCCGTGGCACTTATCCACGGCGTCGCAACTTAGAACAGAAACGCCGTGATTTGCATGTGCTCACGGCGCTGGTGACAAACAAAATACCGCTACCGGAGCACGGGGCTAGCTGCCCATGCGGCCGGTGCGCAGACATTCCTGCGTTCAAATTGTTCGATACACGTTTGCATAGTTTTCATAATGACGACCAGTATAGACGCCTTATCGCCGGATGTCAAAATGGCCGCAGGTCGGAACACCAAACTGGTCGCAGCAAAATCCCCCCGACCAAATAGCCGGAGGGATCGTTCTTGCGGGGACGCTCTGTGGTTGGGCTGGATATAGGAAAGGACGAAACCTGCGAGCATTTTCTCTTTGACTGTGGCGATGTGGGGGAGGGCAAGGAAGCATTTGTCCGAACCCTCACATCACCGACACGCTGATTCTGCTTGCCGAACAACCGCACCTGGCGTATTGTTCCGCTATCAGCGTCGGGCGCTTCCAACAACCAGGCAACCGTGCATCACGCATTGCTGAGTTATTGTCACCGAAGCCAAATCTTTGATGGCTCTATTGTAGAGCGGGAACTTATCAGAAGCAATAGGCCATTGGTAATGAACATTTTTGGTCAGCGTCGGAAAATTCAGGCTATTGCGGACACTTCATTGCCTCTCCCCTTCTCCGCGTGTTATACTTGACCCGACTGGTCTGCCTGCCAGTCTGCCCACCTATTCAGTCTCCAACAGGAGCCGCCGTGAGCCATCTCCCCAACTTTGACCTGACCGGAAAAGTCGCTATCATCACCGGCGCGTCCCGGGGCATCGGCGAGTCGATTGCGCGCACCTACGCCGCGGCCGGCGCGGCGGTTGTCCTGGGCAGCCGCAAACAGGGCGCTCTGGACGGCGTGGCCACGGCTATCCGGGCCGAGGGCGGGCAGGCGTTGGCTCTGGCCACACACACCGGCGACAGCGAAGCCGTGCAAGCCCTCGTCCAGGCCGCCAGCGACGAATTCGGCGGCGTGGACATTCTCGTCAACAACGCCGCCACCAATCCCCACTTTGGGCCGATTCTGACTGCGGAAGAGAGCCACTGGGCTAAAATTCTCGACGTAAATGTGGTTGGCTACTTCCGCATGGCAAAGGCCGCCGCGGCGGCGATGGAAAAACGGGGCGGCGGCGCGATTATCAATCTGGCCTCGATTGCGGGCAAACGTCCCCAGCCGGGCATGGGCGTCTACTGTGTAAGCAAAGCCGCAGTGCTGATGCTGACCGAAGTGCTGGCCGCGGAACTGGCCGCGTTGAATATCCGGGTCAACGCCATCGCGCCCGGCTTCGTTAAAACCGCCTTCAGCAGCGCCATCTGGCAGAATCCCCAACTCTACGAATCGGTGATGCGCATTGTACCCCAGCAGCGCATGGCCAATCCGGAAGAACTGACCGGCATCGCCCTCTACCTGGCCTCCGACGCCAGCAGCTTCACCACTGGCGCGACCTTTCTGATCGATGGCGGCCAATATGTGGATGCAGGTATGGGATGAGAAAAGGGATTAGAGATCAGGGATTGGGGATTGGAGATTGGGTTGACCAATTTTCCCCATCTGACGGACAGAACGGAATACGCAATACGCAATAGGAAAATCACCAACGAACGGATACCTCACCAATGACCACAGACATTCTCACGGATCTTCTCCCCCGTATTCGTAATTTTATCAACAGCGAAGTGATTCCCCTGGAAGCCGCCTTTCTGGGCAAGCCCTGGCACGAACTGGAGCCGACATTGCAGGCCAAGCGCCAGATGGTGCGGGACGGGGGTCTGTGGGGATTGGCATTGCCCGCCGAAGTGGGCGGGCAAGGGCTGACTCTGGCCGAGTTTGGCCGGGTGAGTGAGGAATTGGGCCGCACACCCCTGGGCCACTACACCTTCAACTGCCAGGCCCCGGACATCGGCAACAGCGAACTGCTCCTTCAATTTGGCAGCCAGGCCCAGAAGGATCGCTGGTTGATGCCACTGGTGCGAGGCGAAATCCGTTCCTGCTTCTCGATGACCGAGCCGGAGCACGCGGGCAGCAACCCCACCTGGATGAGCACGACGGCTGTGCGCGAGGGCGACGAATACGTCATCAACGGCCACAAATGGTACACCACCGCCGCGGACGGCGCGACCTTTGCGATTGTGATGGCCGTGACCAGCCCAGATGCGGAGAGCCGTCACCAGCGGGCCAGCCAGATTATTGTGCCCTTGGACACGCCCGGTTTTACCCTTGTGCGCAACATTGCGGTGATGGGCGAGAGAAACGAAGGCTGGCCCACCCACGCCGAAGTGACCTACGAAAATGTGCGGGTTCCCGTCAGCAACCGCATCGGCGACGAAGGCGCGGGCTTTGCCCTGGCCCAACAGCGGCTGGGTCCTGGCCGCATCCACCACTGTATGCGCTGGATCGGCATCTGCGAGCGGGCTTTCGATCTGATGTGCAGCCACGCGGCCCATCGCCAGGTTGCGCCGGGGCGCACACTGGGCGAGCAGGGAATTGTCCAGGCCTGGATTGCCGAGAGCCGGGCCGAAATCAACGCCTCCCGTCTCCTGGTGCTGGATACGGCGCGCAAAATTGACGAGGAAGGCGCCTACGCGGCCCGGGACGAGATTTCCCTGATCAAATTTTATGTGGCCGGTGTCATCAACCGGGTGCTGGACCGCGCGCTGCAAACCCTCGGCGGGCTGGGCATGAGTGACGATACCCCCATCGCCTGGTGGTATCGTCACGAACGAGCTGCCCGCATCTACGACGGCCCGGACGAAGTACACAAAATCAGCGTAGCAAGACGAATACTAAAGAGATATTAGAGATTGGGGATTGGGGATTAGGTATTGGATCGTCCCCACGAAATACCCAATATCTAATATCCAACCCCCGACAGGAGATTGGGTGGTGGAGATTCAGGATACAATTCCCGTGCGGGAAGACGAGCAGATTGAAGCGGAACGAGTGGCAGAATTTCTGCGCGGGAAGTTGCCCGGCAGCGAACAGCCTCTGACTGTGCGCCAGTTCGGCGGCGGCGCGGCCAACCTGACCTATCATCTGGACTACGGCAGCCACGAATACGTCCTGCGTCGCCCGCCGCTGGGACCGGTGGCCCCTTCTGCCCACGATATGGCCCGGGAGTCGAAGGTGCTCTCTGCGCTCTGGCGGGCCTACCCCTATGCGCCCCGGGCCTTTCTCTTCTCGGATGACGAGTCAATTGTGGGAGCGCCCTTTTTTGTGATGGAACGGCGTCACGGCGTCGTCGTGCGCAAACACATCCCCGACACCTATGCCGCCATCCCCGATGCGCCCCGACGGATGAGCGAGGCCCTGGCGGATGCACTGGCCGATCTCCACGCGGTCGATTATTCGGCGATTGACCTGGCCGATCTGGGCAAACCGACGGGTTTCATCCGTCGCCAGATTGAGGGCTGGTGGCGGCGCTGGCAGGCTACCGAATTGCCCGAAGACCCGGCGATGACGGCTGTCCACGAGTGGCTGCTGGCAAACCAGCCAGCCGAAGGCCCGGCATCGCTGGTCCACAATGACTACAAACTGGACAATGTGATGCTGGCCGGGGACGATCCGGGCCGCCTGGTCGCCATCTTCGATTGGGATATGTGTACTCTGGGCGATCCGCTCTCGGATGTGGGTGCACTCCTGGCCTATTGGAGTCAGCCCGACGACCCGCCCCATTTCCAGGCGTTGGCGATGATGCCCATCCAGCCCGGCTTTCTACGCCGGGAGGAGCTGGTGGCGCGCTACGCCGCGCGCAGCGGGCGGGATGTATCGAACATCGCCTTCTATCACGCCCTCGCCCTCTATCGAGTGGTAGTGATCATCGCCCAAATTTATGTGCGCTTTGTGCGCGGGCAGACCCAAGACAAGCGCTTCGCCGCCTTTGGACCGGTCATCCCCGCCACAGCCCAGGCTGCGCTGGATGTGGCGATGGGGGTAGAGGCCAGAAGATGAAAATGAGCCATTTCCATTTCTGTGCGCATCTGCGGTTTGCGCTATTGACTGAGAAGGAGTAAGATCGGGACGGATTGGGGAGTAGCCTGCCGGGCGGTTTGCAAAGACTGCCTGGTGCGAACAGTCGTCAAGACAAGGCCGTTTGGCCTTCGGTTGTTCGGTAGCTGTCGCTGGTCGTCGAGAGCGAATGCTGAGGGCGAGACTAACACCACTTTTGTGTGGTGTAGTCTCGCCCTTTTTCATTTATGCGGCAATCATCACAGGAGAAGCATAGAATGCACGTCACGATTTGGGGATGGATTGGATTTAATCTCTTTATTCTCTTTTTACTGGCCTTGGACTTGGGGGTCTTTCACCGCAGATCCCACGCGGTTTCTACCAAAGAGGCTGTTCTGTGGACCACTGCCTGGATCGGGATGGCGCTGATTTTTAATGCAGGTGTCTACTATTTTGCCGGCCCGGACGCTGGCCTGCAATTTTTGACCGGCTATCTGCTGGAAAAGTCTCTGAGTGTGGACAACATCTTCGTCTTTGTGCTGCTTTTTAGCCTCTTTGCCGTGCCACCGATCTACCAACACCGGCTGCTCTTTTGGGGTGTGCTGGGCGCGCTGATTATGCGTGGGGCGCTGATCGGCGTGGGCGCCTATCTGGTCAGCCAGTTTCATTGGATTCTCTACTTTTTCGGCATCTTCCTCGTCTTTACGGGTATCAAACTCCTTTTCCAGAAAGAGGACGAGACAATTGAACCGGAGAGAAATCCGCTGGTGCGAGCCTTGCGTCGTCTGATGCCGGTAACGTCTGACTATCGAGGCGAGAAGTTCTTTGTACGAGAAGCTGGCAAACTGGCTGCTACGCCCCTCTTTGTGGTGTTGCTGATTGTGGAAACTACCGACCTGCTCTTTGCCTTCGATTCCATCCCTGCCATCTTCGCCGTGACCCAAGACCCCTTTATCGTCTACACGTCGAATGTATTTGCCATTCTGGGCCTGCGCTCCCTCTACTTCCTCCTGGCTAGTGTGATGGACAAATTCCGCTTTCTTAAAGCAGGGCTGTCAGGGATTCTCGTCTTTATCGGCGTAAAGATGCTGGTCATGGATATCTACCACATCCCCATCAGCCTTTCGCTGGGAGTAATTGCCGGTATACTGACGATTTCCGTGCTTGCCTCGCTGTTGATTCCAGAATCGGAAAAGGATGCAATCGCTCCTGTCAACCATCCATAGTGCAGCCTGGCGCAAGTAAGCCAATAGATGCCGACGTGGTGTGTAGTTCGTGTACCAGTGTACGCACCACGCACCATAACAACCACTGATTGATTTACGCGTATGTCTGAAAACGAAGTTGTGCTGCCAGGCGGGAATGTCAACCCGGGTGTGATGCGGGTGGGCAATACCGTGCGCAGGACAACGACGCCTGCCAGCCCAACCATTCATCGGCTCCTGTTACACCTGGAGGCAAAGGGCTTTGCCGGTAGCCCGCGCTTTCTGGGCATTGATTCTCAGGGGCGGGAGATTCTGACTTTTTTGGAGGGCGAAACCGCCATTCCCCCGGCTATCTGGCAGGGCGAGGAAGCGCTTCTCGCTGTGGCAGTCTTGCTCAGGCGCTATCACGACGCAACCCTTAACTTCGACCGTTCGGAGGGGGATCTATGGGCAGAACGTCCTGCCAGCGACGGGCGTGGCGAAGTGATCTGTCACAACGATTTTGCGCCCTATAATTTTGTCTACGCGGCTGGCCTGCCCTGGGGGGTGATCGATTTTGACCTGGCAGGTCCCGGTCCGCGCCTGCGTGATGTGGCCTACGGTGCCTACTGGATGGTTCCCCTCTCCTTCCACAGCGCGGATCAGCGCTCGTTTGCCGAGGCTGATCTGCGCAACGGGAGTTACCGCTGTCGGCTATTTTGTGACACCTACGGCATTCCCGTGACGGGTGAATTTTTTGAAATGATCGCAGATGTGCTGAGGTTTATGGGCGACGAAGAAGGGATGCGCCAACTTTTGGGCAGTACCGCCGCGGCGAAGCTCAATGCAGAGGGGCATCTGGCCCACTGGCAAGCAGAAGCGTTGGCCTTTGCGCAATACCGACCACAGATCGAAGAGAATCTGCTGGGACAGGGCTGACCGGGCTAGTACAGCTCGGCGCAAAAATCCCTAAAGTTTCTGCCGTAGTGGGGGG
>CAMDQF010000011.1 GCA_945905745.1 Litorilinea aerophila | reverse complement strand
GTGTTGACGTTCTCGTCGGGGTGAATGTCGGCGTAATCGTCCGCGTCGCTGTGAGTGTCGGTGTTGACGTTCTCGTCGGGGTGAATGTCGGCGTAATTGTCCGCGTCGCTGTGAGTGCCGGTGTTGACGTTCTTGTCGGGGTGAATGTCGGCGTAATCGTCCGCGTCGCTGTGAGTGTCGGCGTTGACGTTCTCGTCGGCGTAATCGTCCGCGTCGGCGTGATTGTGGGTGTTGACGTTCTTGTCGGCGTATGGGTTGGCGTCGGCGTGATGGTCGGCGTGTTCGTCGGCGTCGACGTGATGGTCGGTGTATTCGTCGGCGTCGGTGTTTTGGTCGGCGTGTTCGTCGGCGTTGGTGTTTTGGTCGGCGTGTGGGTCGGCGTCGGCGTGCGGGTCGGCGTGAACGTCGGCGTGCGGGTGGGCACACTCGCCGCCGACAGATTCACCGCGTGGGAGGCCCAGTCATTCACCCACTGGAGTTGTGTGCCGGGCAGCGCCAGCACGCCGTCCATGCGAAAGGCAATCGTCTCGTCCGTGCGCATCCCCGGCACAGTCACGCTTCCTACCGTCTCCTCGCCGTAGACTTTCATCGCCCGGTAGAAGCCCGCTGCGTCCACCACCCGGCAGCCGACGGTATGCCCCCGAGGGCTGCGCGCCTCCACAACTGTCCCCGCTGGGGCGGGCGCGCCGCCGATGAAAACTGTACCGTAGACGATTGTGTATTTCTGAGAGACGCGCACAGTCGGGCAGCCGTCGGCCTGGGCGGCGGGAACCCAGAGGAGGCAGATGAATAACGCAGAGACGCAAAGGCGCAGAGACGCGGAGAGTTTTGCCGTTCTCTGCGTCCCTCCGTCTCTGCGTCTCTGCGTTAAGATGCGCTGCATAGCTACCCTTCGTAGGTCACGCATTTTGCGTGACAAGCGTCTTTACGCGTCTGCCCCATCTGTCCGGTTACAAACCGGACCTACTGCGGGGTTAGCGCCCGATCAGCGGTAGGAAGAAGCGCCGTTCTGTGACGGTCGCCGACAGGTCCACCTGACGCTCCTGTTTGTCGTTGCGCCAGAGCAGCGGCTCGGCCAGTTCGACTATCTGCCCGTTGACGCGCAGGGTCATCGGTTCTCCGTCGGCAAAGCCGGGCAGGGGCGGGTTACCCCCATCCGCGCCGTAGACGGGCAGGAAGCCGTACAGCCCCAGCGTATCCACCACAGCGCAGCCAGCCAGCTCGCCCCGGGGCGTCAACACATCCAGCCGCGTGCCCAGCGGTGCAGGCTGACCGTTGACGAACAGCCCGCCGTAGAGCCAGGTGAAAGCAGGCGTGGGTGACACGTCAGCGCAGACCTCCCGTACCGCCACCGGTTCTGTACCCGCCGAGACCAGCGGCTCTGGATAGATCAGAGTCGCTGTATCGGTCATAAAGATCAGATAGCCGTCGTCCGGGACAAGCTGAGTCAGCGTGCTGAACTGCGGCAGGGCCGGGTTGTAGAGGCGGGCTTTGCCGTCAGCCACTCGGCTGTACTTGCCCGCAATGCTGGCTAGAGCGTCAGCCACAGGTCGGCTCTCTTGCAGCAGATAGCCCACCCAATTCCAGTCCGTATGCAGCGGAATGGGCCGTGTCGGCGGAATCGGCGCGCCCTGGACAAAGAGATTGACCGTCGCGCCGCTGTCGTTGCGAATGTAATAGGCCTGACCGCCGTGCAGTTCGGTCAACCCCTGGTTTTGGGGCGGCAGATCGCAGTCGAAGATGTCGTTTTCGCCGTGGACGTAGCAATAGACCTCCTTGACCGGATTGAGTACATCGGTCAGGGAGGTGACCGGTGGCTCCACACGCAGGGAGAAGAGGGTCCAGCCGGGGTTGAGGCGAATCCACTGGCTCTCGATGCCGGAGACGGTCAGGTCGATGGCGTGAATGTCCTTGTCGTTGGTCCAGTGCAGGGCTGGCGTAGCCAAAGCCAACTGCCCATTGACCCGGAACTTCACCTGTTCGCCTTCGGCCATGCCCGGCGTGGGGCTGAAAGCGCCAAAGATGGGCAGAAAACCGTAGAAACCGGCCTGCCCTACCCGGTAGCAGCCCACCACTTTCCCGTCGGGATTCTCAGCGGTGACGACCGTCCCCGGCAGAGCAGGCGCGCCTTCGACGGTGATGCTGCCGTAGGCATAGGTGTAATAGGGGGTTGGGGTAACGCCGCAGACCCCAGTGGGAACCGTTATCTCTTCCAAAGCGATTTCGTTGACAATCGCGCCCACATCCGCATTGACGCGCACGACGCTGACGCTGATGCTGCCGTCGTCGGTGTAGGTTCCTGTGGGCACGGGCAGGCTGATGCGCTGTTTCTGGTTGTTGGGCAGGGAAATCTCCGCGCCTGCGACTTTGCCGTCGATCTCCACCTGCTGCACCCGGCTGGTGTCGCCGGTCTGGTAGAAGCTCAGGTGCAGTTGATAGAATTTGTCCGGCGTCAGGCCGTCGTAGCGGTAGTCCACACTGCGCCCAGTCTGGTTGACCCGCACGCTCTGGTAGGGCAGGCGGCCCCAGGCGCTGTTGGGCACGCCGCTCACAGCGCCGTAGCCCAGGGCAGCGCTGTAGGCCGGGTCATTCGTGCCGCCGCTGTCCGCATAGCGGTAGTCCACCGCGTGCAGGTTGACCGCGCTGACAATGGCGCCGTTGACGCCGGGGCTTTCGATGCTCACCTGCACCGAATGGTCGGCGTAGAGGGCGGGGTCGATGAGGATAGAGCGGTGGTGAACCTCGCCGTCGCCCAGATTGATGGGGCCGTCCACCGTATTGCCGTCGATGAAGATGCTCTGCTGGCGGCCCGCACCCGTGCATTCGTAGAGAGTCACGTCCAGATGATAGAAGCGTCCCGGCAGCAGGTGATCGAAGCGGTAGACGAGCCGCCCGTCGAAGTCCAGTCGCTGGGTCTCCTCGGTGGTCGCGCCGCTGCCGCAGTCAATCAGCACATCGGCCTGCCCCTCGTCCACCACGCCGTAGCCGGTGGCGGGGGAGTAGACCGCCTCGCCCTGACCGCTGTCCAGCAGGACGGGCGCGGCCAACCCCACATAGACATCCTGCCAGGCGCGGTTGTTGCCCTCGTCGAATTCGTTGACCGCGTTGTTCTGGTCGCTGAGGCTGAAGAGGCGGTAGGGGCCGGGCGCGCTGGGCGTCCACTGGAATTGGATCGTCGTCGCCGTTTCGCCCGGTAGAGACGCAAGATTTTGCGTCTCTACGGATATGCCACCCGAATCCGGGTTGGCGTCGTAGAGGGCGACGCTCTGCCCACCCGCGGCGGTCTGGCCCGTATTGCTGAGGGTGAGCGTCACCGTCACTGTCTCACCCGCCATCAGCAGGGGATTGGAGAGGGCGATGGCACTTACGCGCAGGTCGGGCCGGGTGCGGATGGGAATCACCGCCGTGGCGCTGTTGTTGCTTTCGTTGCCCTCCGCGGTGCGGTTGAAGGGGTCCACCACCGCCCGCACAGTCACGTCGCCGCTGAAACCGAGTGTGTTCCACGGAATGGTGGCGAGCGCGCTGCCCGTCTTGGGAACGTTTTTGACGAATGACGTTCCGATGTAGAAGGAGGCGGGGGGCAAATTGCGAATTGCGAAGAATGTCACCGCAAGCGGGCCGCTGTCCGCTGGGCCACTGTTTTGGATAACAGCGGTGAGGGGAACAGTATCACCCTCCACAATCGGATCACCGGAGCGAGCTACCCCTGCCGTGGGCGCAAGAGGAGTCAGGTCGGGCCGATCCGATGGGCTGGCGTCAAAGTCGGTGAGACTGACGGCCAGGAAGGGGCTGGGCACGATGCGGATGGGCACATCCACATCCCCGCTGCGCCCGGCCAGATAGGCGTTGAGCGCAACGGCCAGATTGGGGCTGGTGAGATTGGCCGGGAAGTTGGGCGTTCCCGCGTAGGACCAATCCACCGTGCCGTCCGCGCCCACGTCCACGGTGAAGGCCAACGGGCCGGAGGCTACACCGGGCTGGCGGAATTCCAGTCCCAACGTCGCCGTCTGGTAGGTGCGTGCTTCCAGCCGCACAAAGCGTGTCTTGGCCCCCAGGGGCGTCAGAGCCAGATTGGTCAGCATCACATCAGCCTGCCGGTCGAGGGTGAGGCTCACGGGCACATCCACCGGGTCGCCCCAGGCCACATCCGTGCGGCTGAGCAGATAGTTATTGAGCGCCTCGGCCAGACCGTCAGCTTCCAGCGTGGCCGGGAAGTTCGTGCTGGCGTTGTGGTTGTAGTCGCAGACGCCGTCGTTGCCGATGTCCAGACAGAGAGCCAGGTTGCCGGAAGCCGCGCCCGCGTTGCTGACCAGCAGGTCGAGCGAAGCGCTACCATAGACTCGGCGGTTGAGGCGCAGGCTGCTGGTCTGCTGGCCAGGGGCGGCGAAGACGAAGCGCCGGGCGTACTGGACAAGGTAGGAACGGCTGCCGCTCACCGCGTCGGGCAGGTAGAGGCGGGTGGTGGTGTGGGGGGACGATTCAAGTCCCTCGGCTGCGTAGAGAGGTGCCAGTGTAAGACCAGCTAAAAAGATTCTCTGAAAATTCGAAGCACCGTTATCCGAAAATCGGATAATGGAGAGTCTTTGTGTGAGGAAGGCTGCTGGTAGGTCAATTTTCTGCATATCCAGGCGAGTTTCGAGATTTTGAACGCCAGAATTGTGCAGAAAAACATTGACTGTCGTAGTACCGTTAATCGTATCGGTCCAACCGCCTCGGTTGTAATCGCGAATATCCACATTACCATCGAGGTCTTTACGATAGTATGCTCCCTGATCACCGAAAAATTCGATCCAAGCATATATTCCTGGGCCGGATTCACCACCGCCTGTGTTAATAAGTGAATAGACCCAATCGACACCAGTTTGGCCAATACTTACATCGAGAGTACGCGGATTTCCACCAGTCATCCAGGGGTCATGTGTATGCCACACATTGAATTGGCTCGGAATGGCAAAGGAAATCCCTCCCAACTCGACCTGGCCAAGTGGCCACGGAGCCCCCGGACGAACACTACTCTCTAATGATGAGTTATACGGAAACGGAACTGGCACCAGAATCTTACCGAAATCCCTGCAATACTTCCCTACACCCTTCAATATCTTCCCGCTCTGATCGTAGACCGTGCAGGGATGCAGACTCGCCGCGTCCTGCCCCAGTGTGTGGGTGAAGTCGTACTGCGCGCCCTGGCTGTAGTTCCCAGCCACGTAGAGCGGCCAGTCCAGGGGACGGTCGGCCGCGATTTCCACATCGGCGGCCCGGGCTGTGGGCTGGTTGACCTGCAAACGCAGCACCAGATTCGTGAGCAACACATCGGCGGCCCGGTCGCTGACTACGCGCACGGGTACATCCACATTTGCGCCCCAGGCCACGTCGCTGCGGCTGACCAGATAGGCGTTGAGCGCAGAGACTGTGCCGGTGATGTTGAGTGTGGCGGGGAAAGTCGTTGTCGCGTTACGGCTCCAATCGGTTGTACCGTTGTTGCCGAAATCCACAGAGAGGGCGAACGCCCCGGAGGCCACGCCCGTATTGTTGACCAGCACGTCCAGAGTGGCGTCGCTGTAGAGCTGCTTGGGCAGGCGGATGGTTGTGGTCTGCGTGCCCGCTGTAGCGAATTGCAGTCGTCGCCCGTACTGGACTTTGTAGGTGCGCCCACCCGTGAAGGATTCGGGTAAGTTGAGGCGGGCGGTGCTGTAGGGAGTGGTTTCCACCTGCTCAGCGATGTAGCAGTTGAGTTTTTGCGTGCTAGCTGCGGGATTTGTCGTGCCGGAGAGGGTATCGCAGTATTCGACGCGGACGCGCCCAGTGCCGCCAGCCCCGCCACCACCATGAAAACCACCGCTTCCACCTGCACCACCTAAGGCAGTTACACGATTCGCTCCCAGATTACCATTTTCTGTAGTAATCCAGATAGAACCTCCTGCACCACCTCCACCTGCAAAGCCAGGCTGATCTACTGTGTCGAATGCTGTATTACCGCCGCGTCCGCCGTTAGCAGTAATTGTCCCGCCAGAGGTTTCGAGAACTCGGACTGGCATAATGATAATACCACCCCCGGCTCCTCCTCCTGCCCCCCGACTGTTTGGATCGGCTGTGTCTCCAGACCTAGCACCACCGCCACCGCCACCACCAAATGCAGCTATCGTAAGATCAGATACCCCTACAGGGCTACCTCCAAAAGCAGTGCTGCTATCCCAAAAAGTGCTTTGGCCTGCTGATCCATTTCCCCCACCGGCTCCACGAGGACCACAAGGACAAGCACCACCACCACCATTTGCGTTTTGAGTCGATAATCTAGATCCAAGACCATTTATGCCTTCGCCTTGAAGTGCGGTTGTCCATAATTGCCCAGGGGTGTAGATGTTATTACCGCCTCTGAAACCTCCTCCTATGCCTCCACCAGCATTATCTGAAGCAACATTGTCTACTCCTTGTCCGCCACTAATCGTAGCATTACCACCGCTCTGGATCGCAGTCAAGCCGTTCGCTTTGAATACAAGAATCCCCCCAGTGTTTCCATCCCACGCGGGTGCGCTAAGGACACCACCGTTCTGCACTGTCACATCAGTGTAGTGATTTACACGAACAACTTGGGCGTGCGAATTGCCTCCGTTTGTGTAAGTATTGACAATGGGTTTCTTAAGCGTCAACACGCCTGAATCAACGCTTGCAATGGTAGCGAACTCATAGTTGCCTGCACCTGTACCTTGTGTTTGGTGAATGAGAATTTCTTGGCTCGCATTGAACCCAGGTGTTGACAGAATGCTCAACGACGTCTGCCCTGCATTGACACTAGCAGTCAACGGAGCAGCCAAATTGCTTGGCTGTACTGTTTGGCCTGATGTGACGATCAAAGGACCGTTTGCCCCATCCCCAAATATCGCCGCTGATGCCGTGCCCGCGCCGAAATCCGTCGCGTATTTGCCCACACCGTAGAGATTCCCGTAGTCCTGGCTGTAGACCTTCACCGGTTGTAGACTACCGGCATCCGGCCCCAGGCTGTGGGTGAAGTTGACCCACTCGCCCGCGCTGTGGTCACCGGGGATGGCCGCGTCCACATCCAACGGGCGCAAGACCGCGCCGCCGGGCGCGTCCGCGGGCATAGGCGTAATCGTCCCCCGGATGGTCAGGCGGGCGGACGGGTTCTGGGGGTCGCTGGTGCGCACGGGGATCGTCGCCTCGAATGCGCCCACGGACAGGCTCTCGCTGTTGAGTTGCACGGTGTAGAGGGCCACGTCGCCGGGAGAGATGGATGTGGCGGCGGGGCCGTCCACCGAGAGGCCGGGCGCGTTGCCCAGATAGGCCAGCAGGTCCAGATAGCCCACGCTAGCCAGGGCGAAGGGGTGTTCCAGCAGCGTGCCCTGCTGGGCTGTGCCGAAGTCCCACACCTGCGCGCCGTTGTCCAGGGCGGCGGCGGGGCGGGGGTCGTCCTGGAAACTGCTCAGGGGGCGGCCCGCGGTGTCCAGAATGTTGCCCTGGTAGTCGGTGAGAAAGGCCATCACAATGTAGTCTTCGTCGGCGCGGTAGGCCGGGTCGAAGGCTACGCTGTCCCAGGCGATGGAGGCGGTCGTGGGGCCAGGGGGCAGGGTGACTTGGGTCGAGACTTCCGAAACAACCGTCCCCGAAATGTTGATAAACTCCAAAAAAACGTGGGCGTCGGTGACGGTTGTCTCGCTGGGATTGTTGACGAGCAGACTGGTGCTGGTCGGCCCGCCCGTGTACTCCTCCATCGTCACAATTTCCACACCCACATCATCGAGCATTTGACCGGCGAAGGAAGCGAGGTTGTCGGACGGGGTGGTCAGGTCGGCCGCGCTGGGCGGCAGGATAAAGCGGTGGTTGCCCTGGGGGTCGTTGTAGGAGACGATGACCAGGGGTTGGGTGTAGTCGTTCTCGCGGCCCGCAGCAATCTGGTACTGGAAGGTGTCGCGGGGTGTGCGCGCATCCACCGTAAAACTCTCGCCGACGGCGACCGTCCCGCTGTGCAGGGCCAGGGTCAGGCCGTGCGCGCCGACTGGACGGAAAGTAGGCGAGGCATAACCGTCGCCGTAGCTCAGCGTACCAGTGACGCCTTTGCTGTCAGCCCAGTTCACGGACCACGCACCACTCCCTACGGAACACCCACCGGGATTCCCACAAACGACACCAAACGTATACGTCCGGTCCTCCCCGCCCGTGTAATAACCCCCCGCGGCGGGAACGGCGTGGCCCGCCTGTGTCCAGGCGGCGGGCAGAGGCGTCTGCAGGGCGATGCGGCTGCCCACAATCACCTGTTTCTGTGCCCGCACCCGGCCCGAACCGCCCACAGTGTTGTTGGTGATGCTCACCGAATCGTCGGGCGCAATGAGTACCGCCTCTACCCCGTAGGCGTCGTAAAGCCCAGTGTTGAGCAGGGAGAGGGTGGCGGTGACGTAGTTGCCGCTGCGGATGGAATGCAGACCGGCTAGGAGTTCGGGCCGGGGAAAGTCGCTGGCGTCGTTGGGGTCTGTGCCCAGGCGCTCCTCGGAGCGGTCGCTGTAGCCGTCCAGGTCTCTGTCGCTGTTGAAGCGGAAGAGGGCTACCGCGCCCGGCGCAGCAGGGGTGTCCTGGAAGCCTTCGCTGCCGTCGCCCAGACCGTTGGTGTAGACGTTCCACCAGTCCGCCGTGGAGAGGGCGTGCTTGCACCAGAGGGTACGCTGGCTGCCGATGCCCACGACGTTGGGTTTGGCGCACCAGGCTGGGGTGTCGGAGCGGTATTCGGGCGTCCAGATGGCGATGACCGTGCCGTTCTCATCCACCGTGTGGGGGAAGTAACGGGCCAACGCGTCCACCACACTCTCCTCACCCCAGGTGGGGAGCAGGTAGCTGTCGATGCGCTCGTCGCCGTCGTCTGTGCCGTCTTCCATAGCCACCAGCACACCGGCGTTGGCGGCGTCCTGGTAGAAGAGTTCGTCAACGCCGTAGGTGAACTCCTCCACAACGACGCGGACCTTTGCCCCTGGGCATCGCTCTATCGGATAGACATCAACTTTCCCCGTTGCACGTAGAATATCGCACTGAGAACTCACATCAATCCGTCTCATCTGCTCCAGCGTCAAAGGAATCGAACGGGAAGCATATGTGTGATCTTCATTTGGCATCAGATTGTGGAACTTCCCATCAGCCCCAATATCAGCAGCAACCGAATATGAGTAGATTGGGTTTTCGTCATCGTCAACGTATATATTGAAGACAATACCACCGATCTCTTTTGCATATTCGGTGCCATCGTTCGCTATCCGGTAGCTAAATCGCAAGTCGGCCACGTGTGAGGAATTTGTAGCACGGGCAGTACTCCAATTGCGACCAGAAGTGAATTGTTCGCCTTGCGTGATGGTATTCTCTGTGTATTGGGTTTGCGTTGTTGAACGCTCCCCACCAGATGACGTACCTGAAGTTTGAGTGACGGTAGGTCTTTGCACGGGATATGAAAGAGCTAATCGAGGCTGAACCATTAACTGACCGGCACTATCCCCATAGTAGGACTGTCCGGCACCACCCGGGAGAATATCTTGCGAACTATGCGAGATATTATTCAGGCCGACATAATCTGATCCATCACCGAACAAAAGTCCTTGGGCGCAATCACCAGAGCAATTGTTGATTAAAGTTCTCTGGTCGATGTAATCTTTCGATATTTGGGTAATGTTGGTGATATTTTGTTCTGTGGGTTTGGCGGGTTCATAGAAGAAATCTTGAACTTTGCAATCCACCCACGCGCCTGCAATCAACACCTGCCGCAAGCCAGGTTTCATACGGCTACAGCGTGTGTCGTTCAATTGGAACTTCGCTAATTCTTCTTGATATTTGGAATCACCACTCTTTCCCCCAAAGAGGCTCGCCACACTACCAACAGTTGCTACACCCTTCAACACTTGCAGTGCTATTGCAGGCCAAGCATCTATAGAACGAATATTTGCTGCTGCAGCTACTGGTGTGGTCTGGCTAACTTCTTCCCACTCATTCCAAGTGACTGTATCCGTTTCTGCTGTGCTTACTCCCTCGGTTTTACTCGTTTCATAGGTCCGACTCTCCGACGTCATTTGCCCATCTTCTGTCGTAATCGTAGTAACTGGCTGAACAGATAACGAGTTATTCATTACAATAATGTCTAATGTTGGGAAGGCGGCCACAAAGGGGTGGTTGCCCGGCGCTTTGACCCAGGTGGGCATCTCGGCGAAGATGTAGCCGGCATCGTCGGTGACACGGGGCAGCGCGCCCCGTCCCCATTCGGTGGTGCCGAACAACTCCTGACCGTCGTCGAATTTGTCCCGGTCTGTGCTTTCGGCGTTCATATTCAGGCCCAAGTCCCAGCGTTCTGCCATATCGGGCACGCCGTCAGCGTCGCCGTCGCGGCAGGTGGGCGGGCGGGTCGTGTCGAAGGTGGCCGGGGGCCAACCGGCAAAGGGACGTCCAGAGGCCGGCGGCCCGGCGCGGCGGTTGCCCAGCCAATCTTTGGCCGCGCTCACCTCCGCGCCGTCGCTCGTGCCGTCCCCGTCGGTGTCGGCGTTGAGCGGGTCTGTACACCACCAGGCTTCCTGGGCGTTGGTCAGCCCGTCAGCGTCGTCGTCCAGACTGGTCAGGTCGGCCAGGGCCGTGCGCTGTTCCGGGGTCAGGGCGCGGGCGAATGCGCGCAGGGAGGAGCGGGCCGCGACCCGTTCCTCGTAGGTCGGACTGGTAGTCCGACTGTCGCCGGTCGCACTGACAGTGCGACCTACGACGAGCAATGGCTCTACCGCCGCCGCCAGCCAGGAGTTTTCGGCGGTGTTGGCCTCTACCAGGGAGACGAATTCGTCGCTGGCCTGGGGCTGGTAGCGCAGGCGGGCGAGGGTTTCCAGTTGTTCGTCGTCGGCCAGGACGACTGCCCAGCCGTCGCCCTCTTCCAGCACTGCGACGCCCAACGCATCCAGCCGGGCGCGGCGGGCCGGGTTTTCGATAGTGATGTGGGTGCGGTAGAGGGCGAAGTCGCCGGTGGGCGCGGGGCGCTGGGGCGCAACGGCCCTCATTCCCGGCCCCTCTCCCGCGGGGAGAGGGGGGATCGCGGCGGCGCTGACAGGCGCGACAGAAGTCAGGAGCAGACTCAGACTGACCAGCAGGGAGAGCAGGTGATGGACGACGCGATGAGCGCGCATGGAAACCTCCGCAGGGAAACCTATGGACAACGCCAAAAGAAGGACAAAAGAGCAGAAGCGCTGCAACGGAATGCACGTAGAAAATCAGGCCCGGCGATGGAGTGGAGGGTTGCGGGGTTTGGGCCTGGGAGGTTCGATTGAAGGAATTATCGCGCCAGGAAAGGGAAAAAACAAAAAACGGTTTACGGATATTGATATAGCGCAAGTCCAGCGATGAACTGATAATCGCGCTGATTCTTCGTAGCCAATGGTTCATTCAATGAGAGTGCTGTAGCAGCAATCAAAGCATCCGGCATCAACAACCCGTGGCTCAAACGGTATTGCCGTATCAGGTCAACCGCCAGGTCCGCAATCGTTGGATTCAGTCTCACAGTCGTAAATCGGGCAAGAAACTTCTCGATCACACGCAACTCGTTTTTGTTTTTCGCTCCAACCATCAACTCCATTTGGGTAATTGTGCTGACCATCAGCGTGTCAATCTGGTCAAGGCGCGCTAAAAAATTGACAGCATCGCTATCAGAACGCCCCGCATCGATCAAAATATCGGAATCAACAAGCACAGCCATAGCCGTCAACCCCACTCATTTTTACGCAGGGTGCGAATATATGCGCTGCTATCTTGCATATCGCCCCGATCTTTCCATAATCCGATAAACTTCTCATCAGTCAGAGGGATGGCGCTTTTCTGGCGTGAAGATTTTGATCGTGGATGCTCTCTGCCTAAGAAGGCCACAAGCGCTGACACCAACTCCTGGGCTTCCGCAGGCAAGGCGTCGAAGTCTTGAAAAATCTGTGATTGGTTCATAGGATACCCTCTGGTTTGTTCCACGGCGGCTGGCAAAATTCTTGCGTCTATTGTAGCAGGAAAATCGGCAATCGTCATAGAAGGCTGCGCTGGGAACGTGGCGATCACGCGGGCATCGCCACCACATGTACCTGCAATTCCTGTTTGATCACCTGGCGACCTGCCTGCAACATGCGGTCAATGGCATCCAGAGTCGTCGCGTGGTAGTAGCGCTCGCCGCATTCCTGGCAGACTTCGGTCTCTACGTCATCCACAATATAGAGCTGTTGATCGAGCCAGTGAACCTTACGCACCTTCTTTTTGAAGGTTTTACCCCCACAAAATTCAAGCTCATCATTCCACCTAAGGAACGGCTGAAAAATAACTTGCCCTTATCGGCCCTGAAAACCCAGGCAAAACGACCTGGAATGAGGTAACTTATTTTTTCGCCGTTCCTAAGCCAAAGCCGGTTGGGTCACGCGGGCGAGGTTGACGGTGACGCTGGTCAACTCCTGCGTAGCCAGGGTGCGCCCGGCGAAGAGGATTTCCAACCCCAGCGGCACGCCCTCTTTGTCAACATCTACGTAGATGTATTGCCCGACGGCCAACGTATCGTCAACATCCCCTGCGCGAAGCCGGATATATACCGCATCAGCCTGTGGATCGTAGTCTATCTGCATTTTTTCATCCTTCGTCTTTAATCGTTATGCACGCGCGGTTTCATCACAGTATAGATCACAAAACTGTCTGCATCCACTTTCTGGTAGACAACGCGTACTTCACGTGCGCCAAACCGCTTGATAGCGATCGTCTCTCCTTCTTTGCCCAGAATCACATCATCCGGCGACGCCAGAGTTTCAGCGACCTGCTCGGTGCTGACTTTTCGTTGAATCATCCGTTGTTTGGCGTGATGGGTATAGGTGATGCCCATATTGCATATCGTCCCGATCTTTCCACAATCCGATAAACTTGTCATCCGTCAGATTAATGGCGTTTTTCTTGCGTGAAGATTTTGATCGTTGCTGCTCTCTGCCCAAGAAGGCCACAAGCGCTGACACCAACTCCTGGGCTTCCGCAGGCAAGGCGTCGAAGTCTTGAAAAATCCGTGATTGGTTCATAGGATACCCTCTGGGTTTGTTCCACGGCGGCTGGCAAAATTCTTGTGCCTATTGTAACAGAAAAATCGGGGTTCGTCATCTCGCGTTCCCACGCCCGGAGCGCTGGTCCCACGCCGGAGCGCTGGGAACGCGACGTATTGCCTTTATCCCGCGCCGGGATGTGTAGTATCATTGCCGCAGATTCGCTCCGTCCTGTTCAGTGATGTGAGAAGTGCAAAGAGGCTTTATTCCCCATTCCCCATTCCCCATTCCCCATTCCCCATTCCGTTACCGTTGCCCTCTTTTCCCTTCCCCATTATAATAGCGGCAGCGAATCGACCGCGCCGCCCACACCCCCCAGGAGTACAAACGATGAAAACAATTCCGGTTTCCCTTCTCACGGATTTTGTCGGCCGTATCTTTCAAGCTGCGGGAGTTCCTGCCGACGTAGCCGAGACGGTCGCCGCTTCCCTCGTCGCCTCCAATCTGGCCGGCCACGACTCCCACGGCGTCGTGCGCACGATGCAGTATTTGGGCGCGGTGGAGCGGGGCGAGACAGACGGCGACGCCACACCCGCCATCACCCACGAGACGGCAGTGATGGCGACGGTTGACGCCCGCCGAGCCTTTGGACAGGTGGCCGGTTCTTTTGCTATGCAACTCGCCATCGACAAAGCCCGCAACGCTGGCATCGCCGCCGTCGCCCTGCACAACAGCTCCCACGTGGGCCGCCTGGGCGAATGGGTGGAGATGGCCGCCGCCGAAGGGATGATCGGGCTGGCCTTCTGCAACGGTGGGCGTTCCGGCGGGATTGTGGCCCCCTACGGCGGCGCGGCCCGGCGCATTGGCACAAACCCAATAGCCGCGGCTGTGCCACTGGGGGATCGCCCGCCCTTTGTGCTGGACTTTGCCACCAGCGCCGTGGCCGAGGGCAAAGTCCGTGTAGCCCGCAACAGCGGCAAAGAGATTCCCACAGGCTGGGTGCTGGACAAAGAGGGCAACCCCACCACCAACCCGGCGGATCTTTACGAGGGTGGGATGCTCCTGCCCGCCGCGGGGCACAAAGGCTACTCCCTGGCCCTGCTCATCGATCTGCTGGGCGGGATGCTGACCGGCGGCGGCTCCGCGCCCGAGGCAGGCAGCACAATGCAGAGCAACGGCGTCCTCTTTATTGTGCTGGCCGTCTCGGCCTTCCGCACCCCCGCCGAGTTTGCCGAGGAGGCCCAGGCGATGGTGGATCGCATCAAAGCCACGCCCCTGGCCCCCGGGTTCAGCGCCATCCTCCTCCCCGGCGAGCCAGAGCAGCAGACCGCGGCCCAGCGCCGGGCCAACGGCGTCCCCCTGGATGACGGTAGCTGGACGCAGATGGTAGCCGAGGCCGAGCGGCTGGGGGTGGCTGTGCCGGGGTGAAAGGCAAAAGAAATTGTGAATGGTGAATTGAGAATTGTGAATAGCAGGGGCGTCCAGTGCTGATTGTACACTCGTGACGGGCATGAAGTGACATTTTTTCACCTTGTCAGCCTGTCACCTTGACAGCCTGTCACCTTGTCAAGTTTATCTCCCGCCAAAGCTCGTCAGCGGAATATCCAATACCCAATATCTACAACCCACTCCCCAGGACAAACCCGATGACTGCTATTACTTCTTCTCCTCTGCGCCACGCGGTGATCGGCGTGGGTGCGGGCATTTATCAGCTTCATCAGGCCGGGCTGAAATTGGACGGCGTGCAGGTGGTCGGCGTCTCCGATGTGGTTCCCAATCCAGGCCAGGCCCGGGCCGCCGAGTTGGACGTCCCCTTCTATACGGATCACCGCCAGATGCTGGCCGAAACAAAGCCGGATGTGACGGTCATCATCACGCCCCACCCCTTCCACGCCGCCCTGGCTATCGACGCCCTCAACGCCGGCAGCCACGTGCTGGTGGAGAAGCCGATTGCGGTGCAGGTTTCCGAAGCCGATGCCATGATTGCCGCGGCCGAAGCCAACAACCGGCTGCTGGCAGTCAACTTCCAGCATCGCTTCCGGCCTGACGTGCAGGCCATCAAAGCGCTGATCAGCAGCGGTGGGTTGGGCAAAATTCAGCGGGTAACAGGGGTACAGCCCTGGCTGCGCACCGCGGCCTATTTCCGCCAGGCCGGTTGGCGGGGCACGTGGAAAGGCGAGGGCGGCGGCGTGCTGATGAACCAGGCCCCCCACGACCTGGACCTGCTCTGCTATCTGGTCGGGCTGCCCAGCCGTCTCTTCGCCCTTGCCAGCACCCGCTTCCACGCCATCGAGACCGAAGATACAGTCACGGCCCTGCTGGAATGGCCCGACGGTGGGCAAGGCTCACTCTATTTCAGCACCACCGAATACGGCCCCCGCACTTTGGAAATCTCCGGGACCAGGGGTGTGGTCAAGCTGGGCGAAGGCGCGCCGGTGCTGGAACGCTTTTCGCCGGACCTGCTGACCCACATGGCCGAGAACCCCGGCCCCTTTGCCCGCCCCCAGAGCGAAGTGGGCGAACTGCCCTTACCAGAGGCGGGGGAACAGGGCCATCTGGCTGTCTACCAAGACCTGCACCGGGCTATCCGGGAAGGGGGTACACCCCTGGCGAATGGCCGGGCCAGCCGGGATTCCCTGGAGCTTGCCAACGCCATCATCTACAGCGGGCAGACGGGCCAGCCAGTGGATCTACCGTTGGACCGAGAGGCATACGGGGCGATGTTGGCCGGGCTGATTGGGGAAGGCACAAAGTAAAATGACATCTGAGGCAGAAGCCTGTGTTCCTGTTCCACTTGCCGCTGATGGGTTCAACACCGAATGCATCCTGCCCTATGGATTGACGGTAGAGAATGTACGGCAGGCCATGACAGAGTTTTTGGAGTTCTTAGGTTTCATCAATCAGCAGCTTCACACAAAGAATCTGCCCCGGATGGAGGGCTTTCTGATGCCAGCCAACTTCAGCAGTATTGTGGGGGAGTTTATGAACCTGACAATCCCCAAGTATTGCTCAAGTCTTGTACGTAACCAGTACCACAACGGTCATCCGGATCTAATCCCGGCCGGGATGTTTGCAGATGATTCGATACAGTATGCGCACGAAGGTATCGAAATCAAGGGGTCACGCCACTCTTCCGGTTGGCAAGGACACAACCCAGAGGCTGTATGGTTGATGGTATTTACTTTTGACAGCAACACATCGCGGGATAGTGGGTTGGGCATTTCCCCCAAGTCATTTCGCTTTGCGGGTGTCTATGCCGCAAAGCTGGAGGAAAAAGATTGGAATTTCTCAGGCCGTAGCGAGACCAGTCGCCGGACCATCACGGCCAGTGTCAACCGATCAGGTGTAGAAAAGATGCGAGGGAACTTGATATACGAAGATTTACTCGACGAGAAGGGATAATTGTGCGTCCGCTGTTGCAAGACCGGCCAGGGCAGGAATCGCTTCTTTGCTCATTGCAAAGTATTCTGCATAGCGTTCGATGCCAATGCACGCATAGCCCAGGGATTCCGCTGCTGCCACAGTCGATCCCGAACCCATAAACGGTTCCAGCACAATCCCCTCGCCCAAAGGCAAGGAAGCATAGACGACCTGGCGCAGAAAGGATTGGGGTTTCAGGCTCGGATGATTGGCGATTGCCCGCTCGCGACGGGGGGTGCGTTCGCTCTGAATGACGTCCTCAAAGGGGTTGCCGTCGGGTTTGCGGCGCAAGCCACCGGTCTGATACTCGCTGAGGCAATCGCTTACCCGCATTCCTTTGGGCAGAGGTTTGCGAAAAAGTCCCCAGGGTTCGTAACCGCCCCGAGGCATAGAACAGACCTCCGGGAATTCCTGTTCGGCGTTCTTGGGTCTGTCTCCACCGCGCAAAGTACGCACCGTTCGAATGATCTGTCCGCGGAATTCAAAACCCGCCTCTGTGATGGCAGCAAAGACGATTTGGGAGAGGAAAGAATTGGATGCGAGAAAAACGTGACCGCCAGGCCGCAGCACACGTAGAACTGTTTTGCCCAATTCGAGAAAATAGGTGTAGACCCGCTCCCGTTCCTCATGCGAAAGGGCGGTGAAGCGTGGCAGTGGCGAACGCTGATGGCCGTCAAAGGAAGGCGGGATACGCCAGGTGCCGCCATTGCCACTGGCCCGCTTGTCCAACTGGTCAAAGTCGTACTCTTTGACCCCGTAAGGCGGGTCCGTCACCACCGCGTGGATGCTATCCGCGGGAATCGAGCGCATCCACTCAAAGCAGTCGGCATGGATGGCAAGCGACCGGTTGAAGCGGCAAAAATCGTAGTTTTGGGTAAAATGGGATTGAAGGACTGAATTGGCGTTGCTCATTCCACGGCCTTTCTTCGGCTACTCAAGCTCACGGCCCAAATCGTAGTGGGGTGTCTGTTCCCGCACTAATTGCCCAAATTCCTGTCGTGTATTTTCGCTGGCAGCCAGAAGTGCTTCAAAATCAGACAGACTTAATAGGATCGCCTGGGATGCGTGGCGACGTTTAATAATATAACGCGCATCGTTTTGCACAACGTCATCCAGAATACGCCCAAAATTGTTTTGTGCTTCGGTGGAAGCTATCATCTTTGTTGTCATGACAATTTCCTCATCATGCAAATTAGCTAATTTAGCTAAATTCTACACCTATTCTACTTACTTGTCAATGGAAGGATACAAATAAAATGCAATTCGGCGTCTGTACTGGCATAGAAAACGCAGAGATTGCTCGTTCCGCAGGCTTTGCATTTGTCGAGCCGACGGTGCGCTCGCTCCACAGCGGCAAAGATTTTTCTGTGATTCAGACTCTCCACGCCGCGGCGGGTCTGCCCACGCCTACCTTCAATGTCTTTGTCCCCGGCGAGTTGAAGATTACCGGGCCGGAGGTAGACCTGGCAAAGTTGCAGATCTACGTGGCCGAGTCTCTGCGCCGGGTGAAAGCTGTGGGCGGGGAGCTGGTCGTCTTTGGCAGTGGGGGCGCGCGCAACATCCCGGACGGTTTCAGTCGGGACGCGGCCTGGCAGCAGCTCATCGACTTTCTGGGCATGACAGCCGACGAGTGCGACAAGAGCGGCGTCGCCATCGCTATCGAACCTCTCAACCGTAAAGAAAGCAATGTGATCAACAGTGTGGCCGAGGGGGTAAAGCTGGCGAAGGCGGTAGACCGCCCGTCGATTCGTGTCCTGGCCGATCTCTACCATATGGAAGAGGACGCAGAGCCAACCGATACAGTCGTGGCGAACGCGGCCTGGCTCACCCACGTCCACGTGGCCGACAGCGGACGACTCTCCCCCGGCACAGGCACTTATCCCTATGCGAAGTTTTTCCACTATCTCAAATCCACTGGCTACAGCGGGCGCATCGCTGTCGAATGCAAGTGGCAGGATTTTGAAGTGGAAGCTGGCCCGGCAGTGGCCTTTTTGCGCAAAGTGTGGGATAAGGCAGGCTGATGAGATGCGCGGATGGTGGCGCGCATCCTTCATCCCGGCATCCCAGCACCCCAGCATCCCATTCGTTCAGGAGAGTCATTTATGTCTACCCTTTCCCAAATCCTCCTCAGCCAATGGCAGGGCATCCGAGGCCTGACCTACGACTATCTGGGCCAACTGTCAAGCGAGCAGTTGGAACTGCGCCTGCCCTTTGAGACTTCCCAAAGTCTGGGCTATCAGTTCTGGTGTATGACCGGCGCGCACGAAAGCTATCTGCGTAAGCTGGAAACCGGCGCGTGGCAAGGCTTTGCGTGTAGTCTCAACGGAGTGGGCAAAATCACACCCGCTCTGATTGGGGAAAAGATGCGAGAGGCGGACGAACGTATGGCCGAACTGCTGGCCGGAATGGACCTGGAAAAGCCTCTACCTAACGGCCAGCCAGCCTACGAAGTGGTGATGCAGATGATCAAACACGAAATGCACCACCACGGCCAACTGATCAATTTTCTCTACTGCCATCACCTGCCCATCCCCGCCTCCTGGCAGGACGAGTGGGCGCTCTCGTATGATTGACGAAGCATAGAACGCGGACGACGCGGATAGGGCGGATAGGCGCGGATAGAATCTGCGTAATCTGTCTCTTCTGCGCAATCTGCGTCCCTCCGAAAGGAATCCGGTATGCCATCCAACGAAACTATCGGTTTTGCCATCCTCGGCGCGGGAATGATCGCCGACTATTACAGGCAAGCCATCGAAGCCAATGGGCAAAAGGGCGCGCGGCTGGTCGCTATCGGCCACTACAACCCGGCCCGCTTCGACGAAATCAGCCAGCGCTTCGGCGTCCCCTGCCGCAGCGTCGCAGAAGTATTGGCAGACCCGGCGGTAGATGCGGTCTGCATCGCCACGCCCAGCGGCGAACACCCGGCCCAGGCCATCGCCGCGGCCCATGCGGGCAAGCACGTGCTGGTGGAGAAGCCGATGGCCGTCGCCCTGGCCGATGCCGACGCCATCATCGCCGCCTGCCAGGCCAACGGCGTGCGCCTGGGCGTCACTCTGCAGCGCCGGGTGGAGCCGCTCTTTCGCCGGGTTCACGACGCCATCCACAACGGCGACCTGGGCGAGATTACCCTGGCCGCGGTGACAATGCCCTATATGCGGGGCGAAGCCTACTACGCCCAGGCTGACTGGCGGGGAAGCTGGGCGCTGGACGGCGGCGGCGTACTGATGAACCAGGGCATTCACATCATTGATCTGCTGGTCTGGTTTCTGGGCGACCCGGTGGATGTCCATTCCTTTGCTTCGACTGGGCGGCGCACCGTCGAAGTAGAGAACACTGCGGCGGCTCTCCTGCGCTTTGCCAGCGGTGCGCTGGCGAGTCTGACCGGAACCATCACCACCCCACCGGGCTTTCCCCACCGGCTGGAAATCTACGGCACGAATGGCGGGATTCAGATCGAAGGGGAGTCCGTCCTGCGCTGGACGCTCAACGACCCGTCCCTGGCAACGGTCGAGCCGTGGCCTGTGGCGACCGCACAGGTGGACGCAGGGATGGCGAGCAATCCCCGGGGCATCGCGGCCAGCGGTCACATCGCCATTCTGGGCGACTTTATTGACGCCATCCGCAGCGGAACAGAGCCGGCCATTGACGGACGGGAAGGGCGGCGCAGTCTGGCCGCTGTGCTGGCTGTTTATGAGAAGGCGGGCCTAAAAATGGGACGCTGATGGCTCCGCGGGGAGCTGCCCGGCCACACCTCCCCCCTCTCCTGCGCGGCTGCCGAGGCCGCCTTTGGCTATCGTCCCCAATACGTTTGGGGCGAAGATCACTATCATTTGGAATGACCGGATCGTAGAATAGGGCTATGTTCATCCCAGACGCCATCTATCGCTTCAACCGCTCCCGCCACATCCGCTACTATCGGGCTGCGCGTACCGCCTCTGGCATTGACTTTCTCTATCCCATCAGCCTGGATGGTTCCCGGGTGGCGGAAGAGACAGCGGCGGGGCAGGCATATGTGATTCTCTACCTGCTCACCAAATGGGGCAAGCTGGGTGCGGGTGGCTATTGGCTCAACCCAAAACGAGCCTTTGACAAAATCTATGTGACCGACGCCACGTTGGACGATCTGGTGCTGGTGGCCGAGCGGGTGGCTGACCTTCCCAACGCCGATCTTGTGCTGGACGATATCCTCAACCGGGCGCAGGTGGAGGTGGATATGGAAGTTTGGGGCGCGGCTCTCACAGCCGACCCATCTGGGGGATAGCTGTTTGAAAAGATGACAAGCTGACCGGGTGACAAGTAGAGAAAGATCGATTTGCGTTTCCACATATTTCACTGGAGAATTGTTTTCAATGGGCCGACTATTTAAACGACTTGGACTGATCCTACTCATTACCCTATTGATGGCCGTGGTTCTGCTTGCCGGCTCCATTTGGGTCGATGGCTTTTTTGCCCCCGCACGCCTGGACGGGTTGACGAATATGGCTGTGGTCGCCGACGACGGCACAGAAATCCGGGCCTATTTGGCCAAACCAGAGGGTGAAGGCCCCTTTCCTGCGGTCATTATGATCCACGAATTTTACGGTCTGCGCCCAGAGATGATCGGCAAAGCCGAAGCCCTGGCCCAGGAAGGCTATGTGGTGATTGCGCCCAATGTTTTCCGCAATGGGACCACTGGCTGGATTCCCCGGGCCATCTACAATGTCATTACCGCGGACACGGCCCAGATCGACGGGGATGTGGATGCGGTCTATGGCTGGCTGGCGTCCCAACCCGATGTGCAGGCGGAGCGGATTGGGGTGATGGGCTTCTGTTTCGGCGGGGGAACAGCCCTGCGCTACAGTTTGCGCAATCCCCAATTGGCTGCCACCGCCATCTTCTACGGCCAGATTATCAGCGATCCGGCCCAGTTGGCCGCGCTCTCCGGGCCTGTTCTGGGCATTTTCGGCGGCGCGGATCAGTCGATTCCCCTGGAAGAGGTAGATGCCCTGCGCCAGGGGTTGCAAGAGGCGGGCATTCCCCACGAAATCACCGTCTACGAAGGACAGCCCCACGCCTTTGTGACGAGTGTGGAAGCGATCGCGCTGGGTGGCCCCCAGCAGGAAGCGTGGAACCAATTGCTGGCATTTCTGCAAGAGAACCTGAAAGAGGGTTCTGGGGTTGGGGCGACACCTGGCCACACCACAACCGTGAGCGTGCGGGGCGAACTCTCCTGGCGCTACATCTTCTGGCTGGCGCTGGGCCACGCGGGGCATATGTAGCGTTATCCTTCTGCCATCATCTCCAACTACAGGAAAGATGCCTATGCGTCTGGGTCTACCGATTTTTCAACCCTATGCCGATCCTGCCCAATGGGTCGCGGCCGTACAGGCCAAGGGCGCTAAAGCGGCCTATTGCCCTCTCAAAACCCATGCGGATCCCGCGCTGATTGAGGCCTATCGCCAGGCCGCCCAGGCCGCCGACATTGTGATTGCCGAAGTGGGCGCGTGGAGCAACCCCCTCAGCCCGGACCCAGCTGAGAGGGCTGCGGCGCTGGAGAGGTGCAAGTCGTCCCTCCTTCTGGCGGAGCGCATCGGCGCCCGCTGCTGCGTGAACATTGCAGGCTCTCGGGGGAAAAAATGGGACGGTCCCCATCCCGCAGACCTCAGCGAAGCAACCTTTGACCTGATAGTGGAGACAGTGCAAGAGATTATCGATGCGGTGCAGCCCCAAGCGACGGTTTATGCCCTGGAAACCATGCCCTGGCTCTACCCGGATTCTGTGGAAAGCTACCAGCGGCTGATTGCAGAGATTGACCGCCCCGGCTTTGCTGTCCACTTTGACCCGGTCAATCTGGTCAACAGCCCCCAACGCTACTTCCAAAATGCGGCACTGATCAGAGAATTTGTGGCGACACTAGGCCCAGCTATTCGCAGCGTCCATCTTAAAGACATCCGCCTGGACCAGCGGCTGACCGTCCATCTGGATGAAGTGCGCCCTGGTCTTGGCGGGTTGGACATCCGTGTGTTGTTGCATGAACTCAACCAACTGGCCCCGGACCTGCCGGTGATGTTGGAACATCTGCCCGATGAAACCGAATACGATCTGGCCGCAGCCCACGTGCGCGGCCTAGCCCAAAGCGAAGGAATCCCCCTATGAGCGAGAATATCTATGCCATCACCTTTAGCGCCCGTGAAGTGGCCGAACTGTTGCCGGCCCCTGACCAGGTGCAAGAGCCGCAACCGAATGAGATCGCGGGTCGCACGCTGGTCACATTGGCCAGCCCCGGCACCGAATTGAATGGGGCCTATTTGGGCCAGACCTTTCCCAAGTACCCGGGCTATGCGGCCATCTTTGCCGTGGAGCGGGTTGGGGCAGAGGTGGAAGGGGTGCGGGTAGGCGAACTGCGCTTCTGTATGGGCAAGCACCGTTCCTACCAGTGCTTCCCGGTCACGGAGACGGTGGCGGTTCCGGCTGGGTTGGCCCCAGAGCGGGCCGTTTTCACCCGACTGATGGGCGTCACAATGGCGACGCTAAGTACTACCGCGGCTCGTCCCCCTGCTCTGGTGATGGTGACCGGGCTGGGGCCTGTGGGCAATTTGGGCGCGCAGATATTCCAATCCTGTGGATATGAGGTAGTCGCGGTCGATCCCGACCCGACCCGCCAGGAATTGGCCCAGCACGTGGGATTGCGCCGCGTATTAGCCAGCGTGCCTGTGGATGATCCCACGATTGCCAGGCAGGTGGCACTTCAGTTGGAGTGTTCCGGCCACGAACAGGCCGCAGTGGACGGATGTCAGGTCTTGCAGCCCTATGGGGAGCTGAGCCAGATCGGCGCGCCCTGGGCACAGCGCAACGAGGCCACCGCCCATGAACTGCTGCGCCTGGTCTTCTTCAATTATCTGACCGTGCGCAGTGGCTGGGAATGGCAGTTGCCCAACCACCCCACCCCCTTCCGCCGAGGCAGCATCTTTGAAAATTATGCAGCGGGCTTACAATGGCTACACGAAGAGAAAGTCAAAGTTGATGGGCTGTACGATCTGATGAATCCCCAACAGGCTCAGCAAGCCTATCAGGACATCCGCCACCGCCGCTTGACCAGCCTGGCACCGATGTTTGACTGGCGGAATATCTAGTACAGTTCGGCGCGAATAAGCCAATAGATGCTGGTGTGGTGCGTGGTTCGTGTACCAGTTCACGCACTACGCAGCACCCACCCGAACAACCATTGGTCAATTTACGCCGCAGTGTACTGATGGCGGGCTACTGGTTCGCCTACTCCATCACCCCACCCGATAGCGTTCCAACAGTTCGTAGTTGGGGGTGAAGCCCAGGCCAGGACGAGTGGGCACAGGCACATTGCCCTGGCTGTCCAGACGCATCGGCTCCTGGAAAATCTGCATACGCAGTGGATCCACCGTCTCGCGGTAGAATTCCAGAAGCAGACCATTCGAGATGGCACAGACCAGATGGACGTGGACCTCCTGCGCGCCGTGGGGGGCGATGAGCAAATCCTCCGCCGCGCTGAGCGCAGCCACCTGCATAAATTCGGTGATGCCCCCCAAAATCTGGGCGTCGGCGTTGAGGATGGCCGCACCTTCGGCCTGGATCAGGTCCCGGAAGCCGTAACGGGTGTACTCGTTCTCGCCGCTGGCAATCGGGATGGAAGTGGAACGGGCCACCCGGGCATGGCCCCGGTAGTCGTCGGGCGCGACTGGCTCCTCAAACCAGAAGGGTTCATATTTCTCCATCTTGCGCGCAATTTCGATCGCTTCGTGAGCGCTATAGGCGTTGTTGGCATCCACCAGCAGCTTCACATCGGGTCCGATTGTCTCCCGCACCACCCGCACCCGCTCCACATCCTGGTTGATGGGGACACCGCCGATCTTCATTTTAATGGCTTTGGCCCCCAGGCTCAGATTCTCCTCCATCTCCTGGGCCAGCTCGGCCAGCCCCTTGCCCTCCTCGTAGTAGCCCCCGGCGATGTAGGCGGGGATGCTGTCCCGGTAGCCGCCCAACAGTTTGTGGACCGACTTGCCCACGGCCTTGCCCATCAGATCCCAAAGGGCAATGTCGATGCCGCTGATGACCCGTGTGGAGAGTCCCCGTCGCCCCACCAGCTTGGGCAGCCACATACCGGCCCAGATACGCCGGTAGTTGAAGGGGTCTTCACCCATGAGTATAGGCCGGAAATAGTCCACCAGCACAGTCGTCAAATCGCTGCCCTGGCCCGACGCCGTGCCACCACCCCAGCCGATCCCAGTCACACCCTCGTCCGTGTGGATGTGGATGAGGTTCAAGCTGACGTCCACATAGGTATATTTCCCGTTGCTGATGGGTTTGGGCCGGGGCCACGCATAACGTTGGACAGTCACGTCGGTAATTTTCATGGCAGGGTCTCCTGGAAGGATTGGCTGATGGGAGTGTGGCCCAGCACTTTCTTTGCTGGATCGGTAGTTGTCTTCACCGAACTCCTATTGTAGCATTGGAGGGGATGGGGAGAAAGGCGGGTTTCTTACCTGCCGGATAGTCGGATGGATTCTGTTTGCACTGGTTTACAGACAGAAGAATGTGCAGATTTGGGGAGGCTGGGGAAAGAGAATGACAGAGACAGAACTCCTGGCGATTTGGCAACACGAAGAAGCACAACCTTTCATCGGCTGGGACTTCTCCTATCTGGCTGGACGGATGCTCGAAGACCCCCTGCCCTGGGACTACATTGCCCAGGCCAGCGCACTGATGGACGGGGCCACTTCTGTGCTGGATATGGACACGGGTGGCGGCGAGCGTCTGCTCGATATGCGCGCCCACTGGCCGCAACGGGTGGTGGCGACCGAGGAATGGCCGCCCAATTTGGCCCTGGCCCGACAGCGTTTGGAAGCGCTGGGCGTAGAGGTGCGAGATGTCCACATCACCGACGAAGACCCCTTGCCCTTTGCCGATGGCGAATTTGAAGTGATACTCAACCGCCATTCAGCCTTCAACGCCGCCGAGATTGCGCGCATCCTCGCACCCGGCGGCACTTTTCTCACCCAGCAGGTACACGGGATGTGGGCGTGGGACCTGACGGCCTATTTCGGCGCGAAACCCCAATGGCCGAACGCCACCCCCCAGCAGTATGTGCCCCGGCTGCGGGCCGCCGGGCTGGAGATTGTCCAGGTGCAGGAGTCCCAGAGCAAGTTACGCTTTACAGACGTGGGAGCGATTGTCTACTATCTGAAGTGCGCACCCTGGGAAGTGCCGGATTTCTCGGTGGCGACCCACCAAGCGGGGCTGTTGGCCCTGCAAAAACGGCTGGAAGAGACGGGCGATCTCTCCTTCTTCGCCAGCTACTATACGATTGAGGCGCGTAGGCCGTAGGCGAAGAATGGGACGCGGATGACGCGGAAACTCCAGATTTACGCAGATTTTTATCCGCGCCTATCAGCCAAATCCGCGTCATCCGCGTTCTATTTTCTAAGCAACCCTCCAGCCAGGGCCAGGGCATCCCCAACTGCCCGCTCCCATTCCAGGGGCGGGCGCTCTTTTTTGTCCAACCAGATGAGGAATTCGACGTTGCCTGCTGGCCCCGGCGCGGGGGAGACGGTCAATCCGACCACCCAGACACCCAGAGTTTGGGCCAGTTCTCTGATTTCGTCCAGCACCCGGCGATGGACTGCCCGATCCCGCACAACTCCCCCCTTGCCCACGTCGTTCGGTCCGGCTTCGAATTGGGGTTTGATGAGCGCGACGACCTGACCGACGGGGGTCAGCAGGCGCAGGGTCGGAGGCAGCACCAGTTCCAGCCCGATAAAACTGGCGTCGATGACGGCCAGGTCTGCCAGAACGCCTGCGGGCAGGCTTTCCAGATAGCGGATGTTTGTCCGTTCGATGGTAACCACGCGCTCGTCAGAACGCAGCTTCCAGGCCAACTGACCGTAGCCCACATCTACCGCGTAGACTTTGGCCGCGCCCCGCTGCAAGAGACAGTCGGTGAAGCCACCTGTGCTGGCACCCACATCCAGCCCAACCAGTCCGCTGGGGTCAATGGCGAAGGCGTCCAGGGCCGCTTCCAGTTTCAGCCCGCCCCGGCTGACATAGCGGGGCGGCGTGCGCACCCGCAAATTGGCTTCGACGGGAACGAGCCGCCCGGCTTTGTCTGCCACCTGCTCGTCGATGAAGACCTCGCCCGCCAATATCAACCGCCGTGCCTGCTCCCGGCTCTCCACCAGTTCCCGCTCCACCAACAGCAGGTCGAGCCGTTGTTTGTTCTTGGGCATCGCCCCCCCGTAGGGCGGACTGTTAGTCCGCCCGGCGGACTGACAGTCCGCCCTACGAATTTTGGTACTCCGCTAGAAGCTACAGTATCATTGACGGGTCTGTCCTGCAAAGATGGAAAGAGCCAACCAGTCAACGAATCGCCCAATGAACCGCTCCGCTGAATCCGTACCCGTTACAACTGTCACGCCTTCTTTTGGCAGCAATCTGGCCGGCCTGATCAAAACCATGCGGCTGAAGCAGTGGACAAAGAACGGTTTTGTCCTGGCTGGCCTGATCTTCGATGGCAAACTTTTTGACCTGCCGATGGTTCTCTCTGCCCTGGTGGTGATGTTGGGTTTCTGCCTGATCTCCAGCAGCGTCTACATCCTCAACGACCTGGTGGACATTGAAAAGGATCGTCTGCACCCGCGCAAACGGCTGCGCCCCCTGCCCAACGGACAGCTCAACCCCAGTTTTGCCAAAGTGGGAGCAGTCCTGCTGGCAGTCGTGAGTATTCTTGCCACTGGGCTGGTAAGCCTGTGGGCCGGGGTGATTGTCACCAGCTATCTGATTCTGAATGTCTGGTACAGCTTTCGGCTAAAGGATTTGGTGATTATTGACGTAATGATGATTGCCGGTTTCTTTGTGCTGCGGGTGGTGGCTGGTGTGGTGGTTGTGGACGTAAGCAACTTCAGCCCCTGGCTCTACGTCTGCGTCAGTCTGCTGGCCCTCTTTCTGGGCTTTGGCAAGCGCCGCCACGAATTCGCTTTGCTGGAAGAGAACGCAGTGGGACATCGGGCCAGCCTGGCCCACTACAATCTGCCTCTGCTTGACCAGATTCTGGGGATTGTCACCACCAGCGGACTGCTGGCCTACACCCTCTACACCTTTGAAGCCAAGACAGCCCTGGCCCAGGACGGCCATATGCTGCTGACAGTTCCCTTTATTCTCTACGCCGCCTTCCGCTATCTCTATCTGATCCACGTCGAAAAAAGGGGCGGTGCGCCCGAAGATCTGCTCTTCGAGGACCGACCCTTTTTGCTCTCTGTGCTACTGTGGGGGCTGTCTGTGGTGGGCGTGATTTATCTGTGGTGAGTGTCGTGGGTGTAAAAGTGATCAGTGACCAGTAAACAGTAATCAATGGCGTGCGTGCCACTGATTACTGTTTACTGGTCACTGTTTACCGCATTTACTTCCCCACAAACTCCGCCCAGGGCCCTTCCATCCCGTCTTCGGTGACGCCGTAGAAAACCTGGATGTTCTTGCCATTGCGGCGGGCCAGATCATAGCGCACCTTCCCCGCCCGGCTCTCGGAAGCGACCAGTCCTACATCGCCTTTCCATTTGATTTTACTGGTATCCACCGGGTGATCTTCCACCTGGGCGATGGCGTAGTTCCACAACTTGCGCGCGCCCTTGCGGGTGACATTGCTCACCGAGCGTCCGTTGCGCAGGTCGCTGACGACGTAATAATTGACGCCATTGCGGTTCTCGCTGGCGACAATCTCCACACCCACCTGGGGCAGATCGAAGGGATCGCTGGAAACTGGTGGCTGGGGTGCTGGGGCAGGCGTGGGAGATGGGCTGGCGGCCGTCTCATTGCCGCGACCAGCGCCGCTGCTATTTGCAGTGCCACTGGTATTTGCAGTGACACTACCATTTGCTGCACCACTGCTATTTGCAGTGCCACTGGTATTTGCACCACTGCCTCGACGACGGCGACGGCTGTTGCTGCTGGCATTGGCGGTGGTCGTCGCCGTCTTTTCGGCTACAGACACAACCTCGACCGCGCCGCCCTGGTTGATCCCGGCGTTTTCCAACACCAGCGCCACAATCTCATCCCGCACGGCCAGACTGGTCTCGGCGTCGTTGCGCACGTAAAACTTGGACTGGTCCAGACAGTAGGGCTTCTCGTCGCCCTCGTCCACGCTGATGCGCAAGACCTGGGCATTCTCGCTCTGGGTCGTTTCGTAGCGCACTTCAAATTGGGGCTGCAAGCGTTCGGCAATGGCGGCCTGCAACTCTTTCTGTACCGCTTTCAGGTTGGTCAGACCCTTTACCGGCCCCTTGCGCACACTGGCCCCCACATAGACGACGCCGCCGTCGGTGTTGGCAAAAGCGCACAGATCGGCCAAAACAGCGGCCTGACGCCCACCCACCACACTAGCCGTCTCGTGGAAGCTCTGCACCTGATTGGGCCCTTCTTCCCGGGCCACGGCCAGGTGATCGATGGGCTTGTCTTGGGGGCGATAGGGCCGGGTGCGGTCAAAGTTGGTACTGCGCAGCAGTTCAGCGATGGCCTCGAAGCTGGCTTCGGGCAAGAGCAGTTCGATGGCCCGCTCGCCGATGCCCAATCGCTTGGAATTCTTGGGATCAACCACCAGGCGATGGGCGTCGCTGCCTTGCAGCGCATGCATCCGCCGGGGATATTCGGGTTTTGTGCCGTCAAAAAAGCGGGCAGTGCTGCTGCGGCTGCGGCTCTCCAGATCGGTCACTTCCAGCGCCACCAGATGCTCGTTCTGGGTGTAGGCAATTTTGGTCTGCCCGCCAAAAGGAAAATTCCGCATAGCCACGCCGTGGGTGCTGTTGGCGTGGGCGGCAATCGCCAGCCCGCCCGCTTCGGTGATGATCTGATAGGCGCGCAGCACTTCGGTGCCGGCCCCGGTCTCTGTGCTGCCGATGTCCAGCTTTTCGGCGGGGACATTCAGATTCAGCAGAATGTATTCCAGATGGCGTACACTCGTCTCCGGGGGGAAGATGCCAAGGATGTGAAAACCAAAAGTAGCGGTAAATTCAAAGCCGGGCAGGACGAGGATTTTGTTGGCAAGGCTACGCCATTCGTCCAAACGAACTTTCTCCTCGTCGTTCAGCCGGTTCTGCTCTTCCAGCCGGGCCAGCCATTCGATCTCTCGGCGGATGGCCGCCACGCCCGCCACAGTGTTGTGGTCGGTGATGGCTACGATGTCCAGTTCTTTGGCGTTGGCCTGGCGCAGCCACTCCAGATAGCTGACTTTGGGTTCTTCGTAATCGCCAGAGGCAGGGGTATGCAGGTGCATATCCGCTTTGAACCAGCTCAACTTGGCGGGATCCTTGGGTGTGTCCTGGCGGGGAGGCGGGGGGGTAGGGCTGTTGGGTGTTTTTCTTCTTCTGCTCACGAAAACCGTTCCATTTCTGAAAACTCAATGGGAGCGGCTGGCTTCGGGCAGACCCAGGCATTCAAGTTGAAACAAAGGACCATCAAAAAGGCACACGGCGCCAAAGGCCACGGCAAATTCAGTGGTGGCATACCGTCCCGCCCAAGTAACAAAAATGTGGCAAAAGACGTTTCGGCGTGCCGCTGTTCATCCTGCGCCTGGATCAGCAAATATCCAGTCCGCACAATAGTTCGATGCAAATCATCGAATGATTAGGATCGTACACTACTTGTCAAGAAATTAGCAAGTTTTGGTTCGGGTTGAATTCGGGTATACTATTGATTATCGGCTAGCGGAACGTCGTTGGGCCGGTTTGGAGATTTGAAGTGAGAGGAAAAATCAGAATGACACCCACACTCGCCACTATTTTGGACCTGAGCATTGCCGAGCGCATCCAGTTGGTCGAAGATATTTGGGATAGCATTGTAGCAACGCCAGAAAGCTTGCCATTGACACTGGCACAACGCGAAGAATTGGATCGGCGGCTGGGAGAGTACCGGCAACATCCAACGGACAGCGTCTCTTGGGAGGATGCAAAACGTCGAATACGGAGTCAGGCATGAAATACGAGGTTCTGCTCCGACCGGAGGCCGAAACCGATATTGGGGAAACCTATCGATGGTATGAAGCACAGGCAACGGGCTTGGGTGACGAGTTCCTGCGATCTGTGGACGCTTGCCTGGCTTCGGTGCAACGCTCGCCAATGGCCTACTCATTGATCTACAAAGATATACGCCGGGTATAACTGCGGCGCTTCCCCTATAGCGTTTTTTATTTGATCGAAGCGGATCGAGTCATTGTCCTTGCTTGTTTTCATGCCCGACGTGATCCACGAGGGCTGCGGTCGCGCATGTGATAGATAATACGGGTCATGGGTTCGGTTTACGCCGCAATCAACTGTGACCGGCTCAGTTATTGCTCGAACTGATGCGGCAGTCGCGGAGAGCTTAACGCATGAATATGAGTTCGACGAACAGGATACCCCCTTCAAATTGGATGTTCTGTATCTGCGTCGCAGGGGTTTTTGTCGGCAATGACCTGTTCATTTAGCCTCCCCCACCGCGTATTCAATCTGCGCCACGCCATCCTCTTCCTGCACGGCCGGCAACTCCCCATTGACAGTCCCGTTGCCCTCGCTGTGCTTCTGAGTTGACACGGGAGGCACAGGCGGCAACGCATCCTCCAAGGCCGCGGCCAGCACCTCGTCCACCGTATCCACCAGGATAAAGGTCATCCCGGCCCGCACATTTTCCGGCACATCTTCCAGATCGGCTTCGTTGCGCTTGGGCAGGATGACTGTATCCAGTCCCAATCGGGCCGCGGCCAGGACTTTCTCCTTCAGCCCGCCGATGGGCAGAACTTTGCCGCGCAGGGTAATCTCCCCAGTCATACCCACATTGGCTTTGACCGGGCGGCGGGTGAGCAGACTCGCCAACGCAGTCACCATCGTAATCCCCGCGCTGGGGCCATCTTTGGGGATGGCACCGGCGGGGATGTGCAGGTGGATGTCCACATCCTCGAAGAACTGGGGATCGATGCCCAGTGACTCTGCCCGGCTGCGCACATAGCTCAGGGCAGCCTGGGCGCTCTCTTTCATCACATCCCCCAACTGGCCGGTGAGGACAAAGCCCTTCTTGCCGGGCATTTTCGTCGCCTCGAAGAAAAGCACATCCCCGCCGGTCATCGTCCAGGCTACACCCACAGCCACACCGGGAATACGCAGCCGCTCGGATACCTCTTCCGGGTGGATTTTGCGTTTGCCCAGGTAGGTGTAAAGATCGTCGAGCCCTACACTCACGTTGTGCTGAATCTCTTCCGCGGCCACTTTGGCGGCGATTTTGCGGCAAACTTTGCCGATCTCCCGCTCCATATTGCGCACGCCCGCTTCCCGGGTGTATCCCTGGACAATCTCGCGCAGCGCCGCTTCGCTGAAGGTGACTTCCCCCTCGCGCAGGCCATTCTCCCTAATCTCCCGCGGCACCAGATAGCCCTGGGCGATTTTCACCTTCTCGTCTTCGGTGTAGCTGCTCAGTTGGATGATCTCCATCCGATCCCGCATGGGGCTGGGGATGGTGTCCAGCACATTGGCGGTGGTGATGAACATCACCTGGCTGAGATCGAAGGGCACATCCAGGTAGTGATCCCGAAACTCCCGGTTCTGTTCCGGGTCCAACACTTCCAGCAGCGCGCTGGTGGGATCGCCCCGGAAGTCCCGGCTCAATTTGTCCACTTCGTCCAGCATAAAGACCGGATTTTTGCTCTCCACCCGGCGCAGGCTTTGGATGATGCGCCCCGGCATAGAGCCGATGTAGGTGCGGCGAAAACCCCGAATCTCGGCCTCGTCCCGCACGCCGCCCAGGGCCAGCCGCACAAACTTGCGCCCGGTGGCTCTGGCGATGCTGATGCCCAGACTCGTCTTGCCCACACCGGGCGGCCCCACAAAGCAGAGGACGACGCCCTCCCGCTCCCGGCGGATTTTGTCCCGCACATCTTCTTCCTGCTCGGCCCGTTCGTCCTTGCGGTCGGCCCGCAGCTTGCGCACGGCCAGGTATTCCAGAATGCGGTCTTTGATCTCGTCCAGCCCGTAGTGATCTTCGTCCAGCACCTGGCGGGCGTGGGCAATCGCCAGATTGTCCTCGGTGGTCTGCTGCCAGGGCAGGCTGACCATCAGGTCCAGATAGGTTTTGATGACGCTATATTCGGCGGCCTGAATCGGCATCCGGCGCATCCGGTTGAGTTCCCGATCTGCCTCCTTGCGCGCCTCGTCGGGCATTCCCGCGGCCTGAATGCGCTCCTCCAACTCCCGGATGTCGGCGGCCTGCTCGTCTTCCTCGCCCAGCTCTTTCTGGATGGCCTTCATCTGCTCGCGCAGGAAGAAGTCCCTCTGCATCCGCTCCATCTCGCCCTGGGCCTGGGTCTGGATTTTATGGCCCAGTTCCAGCACATCCACCTCTTTGTTGAGCAGTTGGGTCAGACGCAGCAGCTTCTCCTGCACGCTGTCCAGCTCCAGAATCTGCTGGGCGTCGGCCAGGTCCAGCCGCATGCTGCTGGCGACCAGATAGGCCAATTGGCGGGCATTCTCCACGTTGGCCGCCATCACAGAGAGCTCTTCAGGCATCTGGCCGTCCAACTCCACCAGACGGCGGAAAAGGTCCTGCACGGCCCGGGTCAGCGCTTCGGTCTCCAGGCTTTCTGTGATCGTCTCCGGCCACACCTCCACCCGAGCCCTCAAGTAGGGGTCTTCCTGAATATATTCGGTGATGCGGATGCGCTCCAGCCCCTGCACGGCCAGGCGAATGGTGCCATCCGGCGCTTTCAGCACCCGATGGACCTGGGCCGCGGTGCCGATGGTGTAGATGTCGCCCGGACCGGGTTCTTCCACACTTTCGTCTCGGCTGGTGACCAGCGCGATGATCCGGCTTTCAGGCAGCGCGTCGTCCACCAGATGGATGCTGCGCTCCTGACCGATGGTCAGAGGCAGCCACATCATCGGGTAGACGACGACCCCGCGCAGAGGCAGCAGGGGCAGATCGTCGGAGATGCCGGAGTCATCCCGTTTTTTGCGCTTGCGCGGACGGGCAGCCGTTTTGGCCGGGGCCTTTTTGCGGCCCTTCGGCTTCTCAGTTTCACTGACTTCCTCTGAGATTTCCGCCGTCTCTTCGATTTCTGCTTGCTTTTGTTCCGCTGTCATAATCTCTTTGTTCGCTGGTGGATACCGATCCGGTAGAGAAGTGAATTGTACCATACCTGTCCAGATGTGAAAGTGTGTCCGCTTCTGATCCGGTCACACCTGTCAGGTGCTGGTTGGCACATCTGTACAGATTTGTGAAGCGTTTGGTCCATTCTGATTTTGCCAGCCGCGTGATTTTGAAGTAAGATCGGATCGTTTGTCCACCAGTCATCCTTTGCGAGGGTCTCCTGGGATGGGACGAACCCGCTGTTACAGAAACCCGGTGAAATGGGTTGGATGTTGGACCCAGGGTTGCGATTCCCGGAACCAAGCAGTCAGGAGCCAATTTTGACAACCATACGCATACCGGGCCTGATCGACGCCCATGTCCATCTGCGCGAGCCGGGCTATACCCACAAGGAAGATTTCTACACAGGCACAGCCGCAGCCCTGGCTGGTGGTGTGACTGCTGTGCTGGATATGCCCAACACCGTTCCCCCCACCGACACGCCGGAGCGTTTTGCCGAAAAAGCAGCCCTGGCCGCGGCTAAAGCCGTCTGCGATGTGGGGCTGTTTGTGGGCGCAACCACCGACCAACTCGACGCCTATCTGCCCATTGCCCAGCACGCCTGTGGCTTGAAAATCTACGTAAGCGAGACCTTCGGCAGCCTGCGGATTGAGGATTTGGGCCTGCTCCATCGCTTCTTTCGGTCCTGGTCGGAGGTGGCGGGTGGCGGGTGGCAGGTGGCAGGTGGCGATCCGGTGCTTCCCAGTCCCCAATCCCCAGTCCCCAATCCCCGTTCCCCAATTGCTGTTCACGCGGAAGAACTGATGCTGCCGGTCTGCCTGAATCTGAGCCATTTGTACAATGTGCCCCTCCACATCGTCCACGTGACCCGGCGCAGCGAGATCGAACTGATCCGCCGGGCCAAAGAGCAGGGCTATCCCGTCACCTGCGAAGTGACACCCCATCACCTCTTCCTGAGCAGTGACGACCTGCCCCGGCTGGGCAGCCGAGGGGATATGCGCCCGAAGCTGGCCTCACCGGATGATGTGGCTGCGCTGTGGGAAAATCTGGCGGTAGTGGACATCTTCGCCACGGATCACGCGCCCCACACGCTGACGGAGAAGGCTCTACCCAAGCCTCCGCCCGGTGTGCCGGGCGTGGAGACGCTGCTGCCCCTGCTCCTGACCGCGGTCCACGACGGGCGGCTGGAACTGGACGATATTCTGCGGCGTTGTGTGGAAAATCCCCGGCGCATCTACGGCGTGCCTGATCAGCCAGATACTTTTGTGGATGTGGACGTGGATGCCCGCTACGAACTTTCCGACGCCAGCCAGCACACCAAAGCCGGTTGGACGCCTTTTGCCGGTCAGTTCGTCTTTGGCAAAGTGGAAAAAGTGACCCTGCGCGGGCAACCTGTCTACGACGGTGACAGGATTCTGGCCGAACCCGGCAGCGGGAAAGTATTGTTTCAAGCGGTTTGACAGAGCGACGGGGCATTGGTCCCGTCGCTTTTTTATAGAAAGGGGATTGGAGACTGGAGATTGGGGATTAGGCAATCCGTTGGGATGCTCGTCCTCTCCAGTCCCCAGTCCCCAGTCCCTTATCCCAAAGGAGAGTGCCTTATGCGACCCAACACCCCTTCCCTGCCCACCCCTTCCTTCGCCGGGCAGGACATTCTCAGCGTCAGTCAGTTTGACCGGACAAAACTGGAGTACGTCTCTGGTGTGGCCCACGAAATGCGGGTGCTGGTCGAGCGCTTCGGCAGCGCTGACCTGCTCCAGGGCAAGATTCTCGCCAACCTCTTCTACGAACCCTCCACCCGCACCAGTTCCAGTTTTATGGCGGCGATGATGCGGCTGGGCGGTCAGGTCATCCCGATTAATAATGTCCAGTATAGCTCCGTCTCCAAAGGCGAGAGCCTGCCCGACACCATCCGCACCCTGGAAAGCTACTCCGATGTGATTGTCATCCGCCACCCGGAGGTGGGCTCTGCCGCCACCGCCGCCTACTACGCGGAGAAACCGGTGATCAACGCGGGCGACGGCGTGGGCGAGCATCCCACCCAGGCCCTGCTCGATCTCTTTACGATTGTGGAGGAGTTGGGCAAAGTGGACGGGCTGACCATCACAATGGTGGGCGACCTGAAGTACGGGCGCACGGTGCATAGCCTGACCAAACTGCTGGTCAACTACGACGTGAAGTTCCGTTTCGTCAGCCCGGATATTCTACGGATGCCCGGCGATGTGCTGGATGTGGTGAAGGGCACGGGCCACAGCTTCGCAGAAGTGGAGAGCCTGCCCGACGCCATTACCGATTCGGATGTTCTTTACGTCACCCGGGTCCAGAAGGAGCGCTTTACGGACCTGGCCGCCCATGACCGGGTGAAGGATTTGTATGTGGTGGACGAAGAACTGCTGACCCAGGCCAAAGAGCGGATGATTGTGATGCACCCCCTGCCCCGGGTGGGCGAGATCAGTTACGGCGTGGACGACGACCCCCGGGCCGCCTACTTCCGCCAGATGCGCAACGGAATGTACGTGCGGATGGCATTGCTGGCGTCGGTCTTAGGGCGTGCGTAGGGGAGTGAGGACTGGAGATTGGGGATTGGGCAGTGATGACGCATCGTTGATACTGCCCAATCCCCAGTCCCTAATCCCCAGTCTCTTATATCCGCTCGAAATAACGCCGCCGCTCCCAGTCGGTGACGGCGTTGTCGAAGGCGGCCTGCTCGACACGGAAAGTCTTGACGTAGTGTTCGACGACCTCCGGGCCGAAGGTTTCCACGGCGAAGGCGCTCTGTTCCAGATTGTCCGTGGCATCGCGCAGGCTGTGAGGGACACGGGGCAGGTGGGCCGCGCTGTAGATGTCGCCGTCGAAGATGGGCGGCGGCTCGGTGCGCTTTTCGATGCCGTCCAGCCCGGAGGCCAGGGCCGCAGCCAGGGCCAGGTAAGGGTTCACATCCGCGCCGGGGATGCGGTTCTCGATGCGCAGACTCTTGCCGCTGCCCACCACCCGGAAGCCCGCGGTGCGGTTGTCGTGGCTCCAGGCCAGCCGGGTGGGTGCCCAGGAGCCGGCCTGATAGCGCTTGTAGGAGTTGATCGTCGGCGCGTAGAAGGGCATCAGCTCCGGCACGTGGGCGATCCATCCCCCCAGAAACCAGCGGAATTCATCCGACCCCAGCACTGGGCCGATGGGCTGATCCCCGGCAAAGGCAGGTTGTTCCCCCTTCCACAGGCTCAGGTGGATGTGGCTGCTGCTGCCCGCCTGCTTCTCGTCGATCGTCGCCATAAATGTCACACTGATGCCCAGGCTGTCAGCCACCTCCTTCAGACACTGCTTGTAAATAACGTGGCGATCGGCCATTGCCAGGGCGTCGGCATAGCGCACATTTAGCTCGTGCTGGCCCAGCCCCCACTCGCCTTTGGAATTCTCCACAGGAATGCCCGACGCCTTCAGATGGCGGCGCACTGCCGCGTTGAAAAACTCTTCCCGGCTGCCTTGCAGCGCGTGATAGTCCTCGATGTACCAGCCCGCCGGGGTCAGCCCGCCATAGCCCTTCGCATGGGCGTCCCGGTAGGAATCTGTATAAATATAGTATTCCAATTCGGTAGCAGCCAAGGCTGTGTAGCCCAGCGCTCCGGCCCGCTCGATCTGCTTGCGCAGGATAGAGCGGGGGGCCTGTTCCACCGGTCTGTGTTCCCGCTCGTTCTCCACATCGCAGATCACCAGCGCAGTTCGGTCCAGCCAGGAGGCCAGCCGCAAAGTCGCCAAATCCGGCAGCAGATGGAAGTCGCCGTAGCCCCGGGCCCAGTTGGCAAAGGCATAGCCGGGCACAGGCTCCATCTCCATATCCACCGTCAGCAGATAGTTGCAGGCGTGGGTTCCGTGGCCAGCGATGTCGGCCACAAAGAACTCGGCGTCAAAGCGCTTGCCCATAAAACGCCCGTAATGGTCGGTGAAGACGGCCAGCACTGTGTCGATCTCGCCCGCCTGGACCTTTCCGGCCAGTTCGTCTGTCGTCAGCATTCCCCGGATGGGTGTCATTGAAGTCTCTTTTCATCAACAAGTAGTGCGTAGTGCGTGAACCAGTATCACTACCAGTTCACGCACCACGCACTACGTGAAATCTAATGGGCCACGGAGCCGTCGGCGTGAAAATAGCCCGTAATCGTCTTGCGCTTGTACGGGTACTTCGCCAGCTTGGATTCGTCGATCTCCACGCCGATGCCGGGGCGATCCGAGACGAGGATGTAGCCCCCCTGCCGCTCTACCGGGTGATCGACCAGCTCGTTCATCGGGTCGGCGTCCGTGTGGCTCTCCATCAGCACATAATTGGGGATGGCCGCGTCCAGATGGGTGAAGGCCGCCACGTTCAGCGGGCTGCCCATCAGATGGGGGAAGATGCCCACAAAGGCGGCCTCGGCCATGGCCGCAATCTTCTTCACCTGGGTAAACCCACCGGCCAACGAAAGGTCCGGACGGATCAGGCTGACAATCTGGCGGTCGATGAGGTCTTTGAACTGGTAGATATTGTAGAAGCGCTCGCCGCTGGCCATAGGCAGTTTGACACTACGGGCGATATAGGCCAACGCCTCCACACTCTCCGGGGCCAGGGCGTCTTCGTAGTAGAGGATGCGCAGGGGTTCCAGCGCGGTGGCCAGGGTGATGGCCTCCTCCGGGCGCAGGTTGCGGTGGATTTCCAGCCCCAGATCGATGCCGTAGCCGATGGCCTCCCGGATGGCTGCGGTGATTTCGATGGCAGAGGTGACAATCTGGGTGGGGGTCTGCTGCTCCCAGCCGGGCAGGAAGGGCATGGCGCGCAGGGAGAGATAGCCCGCCTCCACCTGCTGACGGGCGCTCTCGGCCATCTCCTCCACTGAATTGCCCCGCACATTGGCAAAGACCTTCACTTTGTCGCGACATTTGCCGCCCAGCAGTTGATGGACCGGCAGCCCGACCGACTTGCCCAGAATGTCCCAGAGCGCGATGTCGATGGCGCTGAGCGCGGCGCTGATGACCGCTCCCATAAAGTGGGTGTCCCGGGAGACGGTCTGGTAGTGGTGTTCAATACGGGTGGGGTCTTTGCCGATGTAGTAGTGGCTCAGCTCTTCGATGGCCCGGCAGGTAGCGGCGTGGTGCGACCAGAGGCCGGCCTCGCCGTTGCCGATGATCCCCGCGTCGGTGTAGACCCGGACGAGGAGATATTTGTCGACGAGAAAGGGGGTGATTTTTGTAATTTTCATAGGTGGTCTCTCGCTGGTGGGTGGATTGGATGAACGAGTGATTGGAGATTAATTTTACCCCAAACGGGCGCAAATGCCCACTAGAATTCAGGCCCAGCACTCTTTCGGGCGGAGGATTCTGGTTGACAGCGCAAGCGCCAGCCCATATACTGGCAATAGATGAATTGGTCAAGATGAGGGTGGAAAACCAGGACGCAGATAAACGCAGAGGAACGCAGATTTTGTTAGCGCAAAAAACTGCTGGGTCAACAAAGTTTGGCGGAATCCTACGGTAGGGGCATGAGGTGGGATGGCGGAAGAATCTTCGCAAAGAAAGACCGGTTTCATCGCCATCCCACCTCGTGCCCGCTCTGTTTTGTGTCACGCAGTTTTGCGTCACGCAGTTTTGCGTCACACTGTCTGTGCTGCAGCGGGCACGAGGTGTGGCGGAAGCAACTACAGTCGTCGAATGAGCCTCATCCCCGCCAACACCTCATGCCCCTATCGTTTGATCCCAAGACTTATTCGCGCCAACCAGATTTTTGCCTCTGAATCAGCGTCTATCCGCGTACATCAGCGTCCCATTTTCTTTCCAGCATCCTCCAGACCAGTACAAAATCTGCGGCTTCTGTGCCGCTTGCGACCTCTGCGTTCCTATTTTCGTTAGATTTTGTGCTGGTACGGAGAAAACTGGTACACGCACCACCCACTACGTCAGAAATCGTCTCGTTATCTCCATTAGATTGGTCCACCTACTAGAGGAGGGGGTTCTCACATGACCGTTTCCGAAGTCCTCGCTCTGCTCGAAACTGAGCGCGACGAGCGGGGCATACGCAACTGGGAGAAGCTAGGCACGAGTACCGCCGGGATGCGGAGTTACGGAATCGGGCTGACACAGCTACGCAAGCTGGCCAAACGGATTGGGCGCGACCGGGAGCTGGCGCACGCGCTCTGGAAGACCGACGTCTACGAAGCCAGAGTGATCGCGCTGCTGATCGACGACCCGGCGCGCATCACCCGTGAGCAGGCCGAGCAACAGGTCGAAGAGTTGGCCGGCGGCCTGCTGGCGCACGTGTTTGCCTCCTGCGACGCGACCCTGGCGAAGACCTCCTTCGTGGTTGAGCTTGCCGATCAGTGGGTCAGGAGCGACGACCCGGTACGCCGCGATTGCGGCTACGGGCTGCTCTACGAGGCGTCAAAGTTCTCTGGCAAGAAAGCGCCGAGCGAGGAGTTCTTCCTTGCTCACGTCGAGCGCATCGCGCAGACGATCGGGACGGAGTTGGAGAGGGTCCGCCTCGCGATGGGTTCGGCACTGATGGGGATCGGAAAGCGCAGCGCGGTGTTGAACAAGGCGGCTCTGCAGGTTGCGCGGGCTGTGGGGCCGATCGAATTCACTTCCGTCAGTGGCGAGTGCGAGCCGTTCGACGTGGTAAAGCATCTGACCAGCGACCGGCTGAAGGAGAAGTTGGGGGTGTAGGCGTGGCTTCGTTGTCACCCACCGACACACGCCCCGCTCCCGGCTCGACACAATCCCTCACCACCCCCTACCTGCTGACGGGTTAAGTCCCGTTGACGGGTCGCCCCCTCCTCTCCCAGCAGGTGGACTGGCTTTGCCGATGGCGACGGCGGCGCTGGAAGAGGAGGGGGTTCGGTGGCGGTTGGGATGTCATCGCGTGTCCACGCTCCCGGCTCGACGCAATCCCTCACCGCCCGCTCACCGGCCCCTACCTGCTGACGGGTTAAGTCCCGTTGACGGGTCGCCCCCTCCTCTTCCAGCAGGTGGACTGGCTTTGCCGATGGCGTTGGCGGCGCTGGGAGAGGAGGGGGTATGGTGACAGGTGGGGGGCATAGCGTGCCCACGCTCCTACGTGGGTGCGCAGACCGGACGCTCCGCGGCCAAAGGGGGCGGGCGATGGATGGCCGCGGAGCGGCCCAACGCCGTTCCCACGCGGAGCGGTGGGAACGAGAGATTGCGCACCCCGTCCAGCATCGACCCCACCACACCCGAAATACACGCCCCACACCATCAACCGACCCCCCTCTCCCGGCCCGGCCCCTCTCCCACCCGCCAACGCCGCGGCTGGGAGAGGAAGACGCCGAAGGCGTTGGGGGTGAGGGCACATCGTCACTCCGGCTGCACCACCACCAGCAGCCGGCCCCGTCACCCACGCCACTTTGCCCTGCAATGGTCGCTCTGCCATCGCCAGAATCTCCTGCGCAAAAATAAGGCCACGGATGAAAATGAAAGCAAGACGGTTGACATTCTTGACACAGTGATTTCCCAGAATATGCAAACTGGCGCGGTTGGGTTTTCCCAGCGTGCGTTGCAGCGTAGGTAGCGATATCTTGCCGGGAGAACCCAACCTACGACTGCTGCTTTTTGTGTTGCGTGTGGGGTAAGGAGAGACTACCACTGTGGCGGATGCCAACCGGCCAATATCCATTGCCGTCTGGCCCGCACCAAATGTTCGTTGTTCATGTGTAGAGCAACGACTGTCGCCCGTCCGATTGAGGATATGCCTTCTATCAAAACACCGCCTTCACCCCAACGGAAATGTTCGCTCCACATCTGTTGGCGCGGGTTGAACAGAGCGACCCACTCACCCGAGAACAAATCTATGGCCTCCGTTTGGATTCCTTTGAATCCATTGCAAAAAGGGCAAGCAAGCCACAGGTTGTCCAGGGAGGAATCACCGCCTGCGACAAGCGGGATGATGTGTTCCACGTGCATCGGCATTGCAGTAAAGCTTTGCAGGGTCAGGCAATACCCGCACCGATGACCGGCTCTGACCGCCACTTGTCGGCGCACCGACGGGGAGATATATGGCCGCGCCACATCAGTGATCCTCTTGCATAGGGACAGAATAGCCGCGCCGGGCAAGGAGCAGATAGGCGTGGGAACTGCGGACGAGCTGCTGCCCGTGCGCCTCCAGCAAAAGGTCGAGGGTTTCTGCGCCATCTGCGGTCAATTCACCGGCGTTTTGGTCATCAAGCAGGCGATGAAGTTCAGCTACCGCCGGCGCCGCGATTGTCCCGCGGGCAATCCCCCAAAGTTGGGCATCATCAAGCAGAACCAGAGATGCAAGCCCAGCAGCTTCGTAGGCGGGCAGATCATCCAGCGGAGGCAATCCGTGGGCCAATGTGGACTGAATAACCCGGTCAAAGGACGCTCCGGTTATCTCGGCAACCCGTCGCGCAGAACGCAGCAATTCGACAGGCAATTCCAGTGTGACTCTCTCCAACAGCATCACTGCCTCCTCTCATCATTCCTGCGCAGGGCCTGTATGTAAAGGCCACCCCATTATAGCCACTGCCCAAAGGCTGGTCAAACGCCATCACCACCCGCTGGCTATCCGATCCCCGCAATGGATCAGGCCATCCCGGCCATACGTAACGCAAGCTGTCAGCTTGCGCCAGAAGCCGCGGACGGGCCATTCCCGCGATTGCGCAACCCCTCCCCCGCCGCGGGGGAGGCTGGGTGGGGGTCATTCATCCAGCCGCACGACCACCCGCAGCCGGTAGCCCCCCACACTGCCATTATCTCCGTTGGGACAACAGCGACCGGCCTCGATCCAATAGATGCCCGATTCGGTCAAGGGCACGTTGACAAGCTCCGAATCCAGACCCCCAGACGCAAGGTCATCGTTCTCGTCCACGATGCGAAATTCCGCATTGTACAGGGTCAAATAAGTATCTAACTGGTCCGAATCGCCTCCTTCAGCCGCGAGTGTAATCGTAATGTGGCTGCTGGCGACGATGGGAAGTCTCCAGAGATCGCCCACAATCGTGTCGATCGTGCCAGTCACACCCTTCCCCGCTTCAATTTCAGTGACCTGAGCAGTCAGTTCGTCGCAGAAATCAGAGACCAGCGCGGCCAATTCTGCAAAGGCCAGCAGACCGCAGTGCTGGAACTGAAGTTGGGCATCTACCAGCCCTTCTCTTACCAGAGTTTCCAACTCCAACCCGCTGTCCAAAGCAATGGCGCGTTCCAGTAGACGCAATCCGTCTTCGATCTGGCCGATGCGCACCAACTTGCGCCCTTCCTGCAGCAGCGGGATGGCCGCGCGCTGTTGCGCCTGGGTCATCGTCAGCGATGCGTCGAGGGCGACAGCCTCCGCCAATTTCAGCAGCGCCTTGTCGGGTTCGCCGGCACCGGCCAGTTGCGCGCCGGCAAAGATCAGCGCCTGCGTCTGATTGGCGCGTATCGTCTCGGCCAGGGCTTGGGGGTCGAGGGTCAGCCGTGCGCCCAGAGCCAGGGCTGTCTCGAATTGGGCGATGGCTTCGTCCACGCGGCCGGTGCCGGCCAATCCCCGCCCGGCGTCTATCGCCTCCTGCGCCTGCGCCTGGCGCATAAGGGGGAGCAGTTCCGTCTGCGCAGGTAGCCGGCTTTCCCCGGCCAGACCCAACCGCTGGCGCTCCGTCGTGGTCAAAATGGGCGCGGGCCGGGCAATGGCCGCGATGGCACGCAGGAGAAGCCGCCGCGCGCTCTCCCAGACGCGCACGCTGCTGTCATCACCCGCCGAGACGATGCGCTCCCCATCCGGGCTGAATCCCACCGACCACACACTTCCCGTGTGACCTTCCAGACGGCTGACTTCCTCTCCGCTCGCCACATCCCAGACGCGCACGCTGCTGTCAAAACCCGCCGAGACGATGCGCTGCCCATCCGGGCTGAATCCCACCGACAACACCCTTCCCGTGTGACCAAAGAGCAGTTGCAGCGGCTGCATATCGCCGGCGCGCCAGAGACGGATCGTGCCGTCTGCGCCGCCGGAGACGATACGCTGCCCATCCGGGCTGAAGGCCACGGCATTGACCGCCCCCAGGTGGCGGCTGGCCGGCGAGGGGATGACGAGAAGCGAACGGGCGTTGTCCACCGCAGTGCGCAGGGCGGTGTAGCTGTTGGGACTTTCGCCGAGCAGGGCGGCGTCCCGCGCCAGAATCAGGGAACGGTCATCGTAGAGATGATCCCGATGGATGAGCAGTTGCGAGTAACCGGCCATACTCTCGGCCAGCGCCCGGCGCGAGGCCAGGTCGGCGGCGGCGG
>CAMDQF010000010.1 GCA_945905745.1 Litorilinea aerophila | reverse complement strand
TGTCCTCGTAGGAGAAATCCACATTCTCGAAGACAATATCACCCCGGATTGTGCCCGGATCGGAAGCGCCTTCCTTGTCCTTAATCTCCGGCACCGCATCAATGAGCGAGAAGATACGTTCGCCAGAGGCGATGGCCTGCTGCAGTTCGGCGTAGACCCGGGCCATCTCCTGCACAGGGAAGAGCATGAAGGTGATGTAGGAGACGAAGGCTTGGATGTCACCGATGGTCATCGAGCCAGTCTGGAACTGCCAGCCGCCATACCAAATGATGCTACCCACAGCCACCGCGCTGATGAGCTGAACCGTAGGCAAGAAGAGCGCGGAGAGCCAGGCGGCCCGAAACGCAGCCCTGTACATCTGGCTGGTCAGGTTGCCAAACTCGTCCAGATTCTCCTCTTCCCGGCGCAGGCTCTTGATCACCCGCACACCGGTGATGCCTTCGTTATAGGCACCCGTCACCTTCGAATTCATTTTGCGCACCTGGCGGTATTCCAGCAGGATTTTCTTCTGGAAGAGCGATGCCACTATCACCAGGGCGGGAATGATCAGCGCCACAATCAGCCCCATACGCAAATTGATGTAGAACATAAAGGCCATGGACGCAGCGATGTTGAGGATGCCCCAAACCGTATCCAGAATGCCCCAGGAGACCAGTTCACCCACCCGCCCCACATCCGAGGTCAGGCGAGACATCAGCCAGCCTATCGGCGTCTGGTTGTAATAGGAGAGGGACAGGTCCTGCAAACGGGCGAACATCTTTTTGCGCAGGTCGTACTGCACCCGTTCTCCTAAGCGGGCCGCACAGGTGATGAAGCCGAAGACCAGCCCGGCCTGGGCCACCATCAGCGCGGTGTATTGGGCGATAATCTGCCAGAGAGCTTCTCTGTCCCCTGCCAGAATGCCGTCGTCGATAATCAATTTACTTAAGTATGTGAAATAAGACTCCAACACCGCCAGAACAGCGATACAGAGCAGATAGCCAAGCATCATCGGCCAGTGGGCCAAGCCCTGCTGGGCAATCCGCACAATCGTCCGTCCGTTGAATTGGGTATTGAACTCTTCTTCTTCGAAATGTTCTTGATCTGACATTCGTCAAACTCCTGTAAAGAGAGTTGTTGTGTTGTTAATGATGATTGTAAAGCCTATTCCGTATTGCGTATTGCGTATTCTGTTATCGGCGTCGAGCGCCACTGTTTACGGAATACGCAATACGCAATACATTTACCTCACCGCCACCGCTCCATTCCGCCCGTTCATCCCCCCCGCCAGCCGCTTCTCCGTCGCATCTACCACTTCGGCGATCTCCCGCTCCAGATCTTCCTCAATGCGGGCTTGCAGATCGTAGACCCGGCGGTAGATGCCCGTCTCGGCCAGAAGTTCGTCGTGGGTTCCCCGCTGCACAATGCGGCCCTGATCCATCACCAAAATCTGGTCGGCCTCCATCACACTCTGCACCCGGTGGGCGATGATGAAAGTCGTGCGGTTCTCCATCAGCTTGCGCAGGGCCTCCCGGATGGCCGCGTCGGTCTCGGTATCCACGCTGGAGGTGGCGTCGTCCAGAATCAGAATCGACGGGTTTTTGAGAAGCGTGCGGGCAATCGTCACCCGCTGCTTCTGCCCGCCCGAGAGCGTGACCCCCCGCTCGCCCACCAACGTATCGTAGCCATTGGGGAAGCTGAGAATCACATCGTGTACAGCCGCCGCTCGGGCTGCGGCCTCCACCTCAGCATCGCTCACATCGCGGCCCACGCCGTAGGTGATGTTGCCCCGGATGGTGGTGGAGAAGAGGAAGGGTTCCTGCTGCACAATGCCGATCTGGGCGCGCAGCCCGTCCCGGGCGATCTCCCGCAGTTCCGTACCGTCAATGGTGATGCTGCCTTCCGTATAGTCATAGAAGCGAGGCAACAGATTGACCAGAGAGGTTTTCCCCGAACCCGTCGCGCCGAGCAGACCGATGACCTGGCCCGGTTTGGCGTGGAGGGAGATCTGCTGCAATACCCATTCCGGCTCCACCGATGGGATATTGGGATGCTGTGATGATGCGCCATTTGTACCCGGCGTCTCAACGGCTGTAGCAATGGCCTTCTCCCGATCCTCGGCGCTGGCAGGCACGGCGTAGCGGAAGCTTACATCGTCGAAGCGCACATCGCCCACCAGCCGCTCCTTCAGGTGGTGTGTACCCTGGCCCAGAGGTTCCCGCTGCTGGCGAATGATCTGCTGCAAGCGTTCCAGCGAAACAACGCCTGTAGAGATATTCGCCACCAGCCGCCCCAGGTTGCGGATGGGCCAGATGACATTGATGACCAGAGCGCTGTAGGCCAGATAGGTACCCAGGCTGATGTCGCCGTTGATGGTGGCGACCGCGCCCAGATAGAAGGCCAGAAGCATCTGCAAACCGCTGATCACATCGGTCACGGGCCAAAAGGTGGCGTGTAGATTGGCGAGTTCTTTGCCCCGTTCATACTTTTTCCAATTTTCCGCGTCGAAGCGCTCGATCTCGAATTCCTGGCGGGCAAAGGCTTTCACCACCCGCACGCCACTCAGATTCTCCTGCAAACGGCTGGAGACCTTCGCCTCCTGGTTCTGGTAGCGCTCGTAGGTCTTCTCCATCTTCCCGAAGAAGTAGATGGAGGCTGCCACGATGACCGGAATAACGATCACCGACCAGAGGGCCAACTGTATATCAAGCAGAAGCATCCCCGCGAAGTTGACCAGAAAGAGCAGGGTTATCCGCCCGATGCCGATCAACTGGTCCTGATAGAGACGGCGGATCGTGTCCACATCGGAAGTGGCCCGACTGATCAGTTCACCCGTCTGCATACGGTCGTGATAGGTAAAGGTCAGGCGTTGCAGATGATCGTAGAAATAGTTGCGCAGGCGGCGCACGATCCCTTCGGATGTCTGCGCGGCCAGCCGCCCAGTCAGATAGGTGAAGAAGCCCTGAAAGAGGGCCACACCGATAAAGCCAAGGGCAGTCCAGGGGATCAGCCAATAGTTGGCTGTCACCTGCAACACGTCGTCAATGAAGTAGCGCAACAAGTAGGCAAAGCCTGTGCGCCCCAACGCGGCCAGCCCCGCGGCTATCACGGCAATCAGATAAATCCCCCGAAAGCCGGACAACATTCTCCAGAGCGCTTTGGTCTTGCTCTCGACGAGGATATTTTGCAGGTCATAGGTTGTTCGTAATGATTCGTCTTGCATTGTTTCACGTTCACCAGTTCTGTTTGAATTCGTTCCGTCTCGCCGCACGTCTTGCTTTGCTTCCACCGGCAGCCTCCTTCTTAATTCGGTTCTATGGCAACGGATGATCCCTACACCGCAAACAAAAAAGTCACGGGAGTTCCCGTGACTTTTGGATGTAGCGCAAACGCTGCCAATCAAAAAAGTCACGGGCCTATGCACCGTGACCTTTGTCGCTTCTAGCGAGCGAAGGAGACTAAACCATCTCCTCGCCAATGGATCACCGATGCATATTCTCTTTGTTGATTCCGGCGGGGGCAACCCCGGTCCAGATACGGTTCATCATCAACATCTGCAACGGCTTCCTTTCTTGATTACAGAGCTGCTCCTGGCAGCGCTTTTTTCGACTGAGCCACTATAACATACGACCGATTGGAAGTCAACCTACAAAACCTGCAAAAATTACCGATGGTTTCCTTCCAACTTTGACAATTTTTGCCGATAGGTGTTATTATTGCGACAACCTCTATAAGTGATGCTCATTCTTATCCCATTCTTAATCCCCCTCGATTAGGATAAAGAGACGAGATTACCTGACCAATCAGGCGTATAGGGTTATTACTTCCCCGACGGTGCACCAGCATCGCCAATTCATTTTTTACCCTCAAGGAGAGCAAGATGAACCGAAACACCATGAACCGGCGCAGTTTTCTGCGCATGACAGCCCTGACGGGCGGGGCGATTGCCCTGGCCGCCTGTGCCCCGGCCGCCGCACCCGCGGCTGCGCCCGCTGCCAGCGAAGGTGCCGCGCCCGCGGCAGGGGCAGCCCCTGCCGCCGAAGGCGCTGCCATTGTCTTCTGGTGGTGGGATGATGTGGGCAAAATTTGGGCCGACGGCTGGAACGAACGCAACCCCGATGTCAAAGTCGAATTCGTCAACACCCCCTTTGCCGACGCCCACGACAAACTGCTCACCTCCTTTGCCGCGGGCAGCGGCGCGCCGGACGTGGCCTCGATTGAAATCGACCGCGTCGGTGGTTTCACCGCCAAGGGTGGTCTGTTGGACCTGAAAGAGGTCTTTGAGGCCGGCATCTACGAAGCCGATATGGTGAAGTACAAATGGACCCAAGGCTCCACCGAGGATGGCCGTCTGGTCTGTTTCCCCTGGGACATCGGCCCCGCCGGCGTCTGGTATCGCAAGGACTACTTCGATGAACTGGGTCTGCCCAGCGAACCCGCCGATGTGGAAGCCATCTTCAGCGGCCCGGACCACACCTGGGACGATTTCTTTGCCTTTGCCCAACAGGTCAAAGATGCCAGCGGTGGCAAGACCTCCCTCTTCGCCAATGCCCAGACCGACATCTACGGTGCGGTCTATCGCCAGCAAGGCCAAGGCTATCAGGAAGGCAACAAAATCCTGATCGAAGAGAAGGCCACCCGCCCCTTCCAGTTGGCTGCCCGTGCCCGCCAAGAGGAACTGGACGCCAACATTCCCTGGTGGGGTGCCGAATGGCAGGCCGGTCTGCGCGACAAAGCCTTTGCCGGTATGGTCATCGCGGCCTGGATGCAGGGCGGTCTTACCCGGGAGCAACCGGAATCGGTCGGCAACTGGCGGGTTGTTCATGCCCCCGAGGCCAACTACAACTGGGGTGGCTCTTTCACCGCTATCCCTGCCCAGACCAAGTTCCCCGAGGAAGCCTGGAAATTTGTCCAGTGGTCCTGCGCCACAGCCGAAGGGCAGAATATGCTCTTCAAGGCCAGCGGCGTCTTCCCGGCCTACAAGCCAGCCTGGGCCGATCCCCTGTACGACGAAGGCGTGGAATTCTTCGGCGGCCAGCCCGCCTACCGCATCTGGACGGAGATTGCCGACAACATCCCCGCCATCCTGAGCCACGCCAACGGCCTGCAATTGGACGACATTGTGGGCGCTGAACTGACTCTGGTGATGCAAGAGGGCAAAGACCCGGTACAGGCAGCCCTGGATGCCGAAGCCGAGGCTCTGAAGCGCCTCCCGAACACCACTGGTTGATGATTAGGTAGTTGGTTGAATGGTTGATTGGCTGGGTCCAATCAACCATTCAACCAATTCACTACCATTCCCTGGAAGGAAAACCGATGGCAACTCTCACCGCCGCCGAGCAAACCGCGCGCAATCGTTCCAACACATGGAAAGATATCAAGCGCAACCGCTGGGCTTACCTTTTTATCTCTCCCTTTTATCTTCTCTACGCGGTTTTTGGCATTTTCCCCCTGTTCTACGGCCTATGGCTCAGCTTCCACGTCTGGGATGGCATCTCTCCCATGCAGTGGGTAGCCTTTGAAAACTACACCCGGCTGCTGGTAGACGACATCTGGTGGCAGGCGATTGGGAACACAATCTGGCTCTTTGTGGGTGCGACGACACCCCAATTGGCCCTGGCTCTGCTCCTGGCCTTTATTATCAACAGCCCCTATATCCGGGGCAAAGAGATCTTCCGGGCGGCCTATTTTATGCCGATTGTGGCCTCTGCGGTCGCCGTCTCGCTCATCTTCAATTCGCTCCTGGGCGAACGCTATGGGATGATCAATTACGCGCTCAGCTTTTTTGGGGTCGAGCAGATCAATTGGTTGGGCAGCCGTCAGTGGCTCAAGCCATCGATTGCAATTGTCACCATCTGGCAGTGGACCGGCTATACAATGATTATTTTCCTGGCTGGCCTCCAATCGATCAACCCAGAACTATACGAAGCAGCCAGAGTGGACGGCGCGACGACCAAAGATGTCTTCCGCCATATTACCCTGCCCCTGCTACGTCCAGTCATCCTCTTTCAAGTCGTCCTTTCCATCATTGGTGCCATGCAGACCTTTGACATTCCTGTGATGCTGGCTGGTGGAACCCAATCGTCGGCCCCTGGCGGTACAGGTCGGGCCGGATTGGTTTCCATGATTCTCATCTATTGGACGGCCTTTAAGTACACCCAATTCGGCTATGCCGCAGCGATGGCGTTTGTTCTCTTTGTGCTGATTGTGATCTTCAGCTTGAGCTACAACAAATGGCAGGGCGGCAACCCGACAGACTGAGAAGGAATGTGAGCAAATGACGACAACACAATTGGAGACTACCCAGCGGGCTGCGGCCACACCCCGCAAAGGTTCGGCCAATCGGGACCGCATGGCGGGGCCGGTTGCCATGGCCTTCATTTACACATTTTTGAGCTTCCTGGCCCTGTTGACGGCCTTTCCCTTCTACTATATGCTGGTTGCATCGACCCAGCGCACATCGGAAATTCTGCGCATTCCGCCGCCGCTCTGGTTCAGTGGGTCCCTCGCACTGAATTATTCCGATCTGATAGCCGCACTGCCTTTCTGGAATGCGCTCGTCAACAGCATCTCTATCTCCACCCTCCACACGCTGTTGGTGCTTTTCTTCTGTTCCCTCGGCGGTTATGGCTTCGCCAAGTACCGCTTTCCAGGGCGGGAAGGGCTGTTCGCTTTCTTGCTGGCAACACTGATGGTTCCCGGCGTCATCGGCCTGATCCCCTCCTTCATCATTATGCGCTGGTTTGACTGGATCGACACCTGGAATCCGCTGATTATCCCTGGCATTGCCAACGCCTTCGGCATTTTCTGGATGCGCCAGTATATCGACAGCGCTGTGCCAGGGGATATGGTGGATGCCGCCCGCATTGACGGCGCGCATGAATTCCGCATCTACTGGAACATTGTCGTACCCGTCATTACCCCAGCCCTGGCAGCCCTGGCGATTCTGACCTTTATGGGCAAGTGGAACGACTTCCAGTGGCCTCTGCTCATCTTGAAGGAAGAAGCCAAGTACACTTTGCCCGTGGCCCTGAGTACCCTGCGCAGTCTGCGCGGCACGGAGATCGGTGTGCAAATTCTCGGCGCGACCGGCGCGATTATGCCCATTCTGATCGTCTTTCTGGCCGCCTCCCGGCAGTTTATCTCTGGCATCACCGTCGGTTCGATGAAATAGGCTCCTGGAAGGGTAGCGAAACATAGCGTGAGTATCTCCTACCTTTTTTCCCGGCTCTCTCTGCTGTGGGCAGCGCTGTTCCTTTTTTCTGGCTGCGTGTCCGCCGAAGGGATATTCCAGCCATCCCCCCCGCAATACGCGTCTATTCGCACAAAAGCGTCTGCGCTATCCGTGAAAACGGACTGTACAGACGCTTTTGTTTCCCACACCCTTGACCACACAACCGACGGCGGCGCAACGGTCGTTGCTCTCTACGAAAGCAATGGCGCGGGCGTCGCCGTCAACGATCTGGACCGTGACGGCGATCTGGACATCGTGCTGGCGAACCTGAACGGTAATAACACAATTCTCTGGAACGAAGGCAATCTCAACTTCCGCTCCCAGCGGCTCGATTTGGGCGATTCCCGGGCCGTCTCGATTGTGGATGTGGACGGTGACGGCTGGCAGGATATTGTCTTCACCCGCCGCTTTGCCAAACCCACACTCCTGCACAACAACGGCCAGCCCCCATCGGCAGACGAGACAGGCCGCTTCACAACCGGCGAACTGATCGGCGTCAACAATCCGCTCTATGCGATGGATTGGGCCGATCTGAATGGGGACGGGCAACTGGATTTGGTGGCTGGCTCCTACGACACGGAAATCCGCAAGCAGGAAGGCGGCATCTTCGACTACCGGGGCGGCGGCGTGGGCGTCTTTGTACACGAACGGGTGGAGGGCGGTTACAACGCTGCGCGGCTGGCTGACGAAGCCGACGCGCTGACGGTTGCGTTGACCGATCTCAACGGCGACGGGCGGCTGGATATTCTGGTCGGCAACGACTTTGACCGCCCAGACTACAGTTGGTTGGCTACGGAGACGGGCTGGGTCAGCGTCAAGCCTTTTGACGATATGACCACCAATACGATGAGCCTGGACGTGGGCGATGTGAACAACGACGGCAGCGCGGAAATCTTCGCCACTGATATGATGCCCTACCAGCACGACGAAGCGACGATGGCCGCCTGGCAGCCCCTGATGCAAAAGATGACCCATCCGCCCGAGGGCGATCCCCAGGGGATGACGAATGTGCTGCAAAGCCGGGACGCCACAGGTCGCTTTGTGGACGAGGCAGGGATCAGCCCATTGGCCGCCACCGGCTGGAGCTGGTCCAGCCGATTTGGCGATCTCAACAATGACGGCTTTTTGGATGTTTATATCGTCAATGGGATGATTGCGGAGGGCATTCTCGATCACCTTCCCAACGATGAGTTGGTGGAAGAAAACCAGGCCCTGCGCAACGACGGTCAGGGGAATTTTATCCCCGCGCCCGAATGGGGTCTTGGCTCCACAGCCAGTGGGCGGGGGATGACAATGGCTGATCTGGACGGCGATGGCGATTTGGACATTGTCATCAACAATCTGAGTTCCCCTGCCCAGCTATTCGAGAACAATCTGTGCGGCGGAAGTAGCCTGGAAGTGGATTTGCGATCTCCGGCGGAAGGCAACGTTTTTGCGGTTGGGGCACAGGTGACGCTGAATACAAACGTAGGAATAGTGCAGCGACGGGTGCGAGCCAACAGCGGTTATCTCTCCGGCGAAACCTCCCGCCTGCACTTCGGTCTGCCAGCCGATGCCGTCATCGAACGGATGGCGATTCGCTGGCCGGATGGTCGGGTGTCCATCATTGACAAGCCTCTGCCCAATCTGCTGCTGACCGTTACCCGCACCGATTGAGACTCTTGCGCACACTTTCTTCATAAGCTACACTGTTCACGGCCCGCCGGCTTCCCCACTCGGCGGGCCGCTATCTACTCTGGGGATAGACCAGTCCCATCGTTCGAACATTAAAACCGACAATTCAGGAGGATTGCTATGGCAGATTTCACAGGCAAAGCAGTGATTGTAACCGGCGGGGGCAAGGGGATTGGACGGGCCGTCTGCTTGGCTTTCGCAAACGCGGGCGCAAACGTACTATGCGCCGATGTGGACGACCCGGCAGGGCAAGAAGTGGTGGAGGCGGGCGCAAGCGCGCCGGGGAAAATTGTCTATCAACACGCGGATGTGGCAACTTCCGCCGCCTGCAAAGGGCTGGTGGAGCAGGCCGTTGAATTGTGGGGCAGCGTGGACGTGCTGATCAACAATGTGGGCATCCAGCCTTTGAACAGCTATCTGCCCGCCCACGAACTGCCTGAGGAGATGTGGGATCGCATTATTGATGTCAATCTCAAGAGTGGTTTTCTGATGACGAAGTATGCCGCGCCAGTGATGGCAGAACGAGGCGGCGGTGTCATCATCAACACCGCCAGCGTCCAGGGGCTACAATCGGCCAAAGGCATTGCCCCCTACGCGGCCAGCAAAGGCGGGATGCTCTCACTCACCCGCCAGTTGGCCCTGGAGTACGCCGCCGACAATATCCGGGTACTAGCGGTCAATCCCGGCACAATCGAGACACCCCTGGCCGCAGCCAGCACGGGCAACGACTATGCAAAGCTGCGCCAGGAGGGAGGCAAAGCCCACCCCATCGGGCGCATCGGCAAGCCGGAGGAGATCGCATCGGTGATGCTCTTCCTCGCCAGCGACGGCGCATCCTTTATGACCGGCGAATTCGTCAATGTGGACGGCGGCCTGATGGCGAAGGGTGCGTGGGCTGAGTGAAAAGGGGATTGGGGATTGGGGATTGGGGATTGGAGATTGGGGATTGGACAACCCAGTCCCCAGTCTCCGATCCCCAGTCCCCTCTGCATACAAATCAACTGCATCGAAAAGGAAGTCTTTGTGGACAGACAAAATTACAGCAGTGGGACGACTTGGGAAGAGCTGGCGGGGTATAGCCGGGCTGTGCGCGTGGGGGATCGGATTCTGGTTTCCGGGACGACGGCCACCGATGAGAAAGGGCAACTCGTGGGCGGTAACGACCCGGCAGCCCAGACCCGCTACGCCATTCAGAAGATCGAGCGGGCCATTCGCGCCCTGGGCGGCGAACTGAGCGATGTGGTGCGTACACGGGTATACGTGAGCAACGCGGACAACTGGGAGCCGGTGGCCCGCACCCACGGCGAATTCTTTCGAGATATCCGCCCGGTCAACACACTGGTGGAGGCCCGGTTGGTGGGTCCCCAATACCTGGTGGAAGTGGAAGCCGAAGCAGTGGTGACGAGACAGCAATAATCCGCCCCATCTCCATTGGCCTGGCGAAACGTGAGACGTGAACCGTGAAAGGATTGGGTACTCTCACATTTCACGCCTCACGCATCACCGACCCAAGCCCCAATACCTAATACCTAATCCCCAATCCCTGACCTATGCAACTCTACGAATCCATCCGCATCGCCTTTCGTGCCCTGGCCGCCAACAAAATGCGTTCTGTGCTAACAATGCTGGGTATTATCATCGGTGTCGGCGCGGTGATTACGCTGATGTCTGTGGGCCGGGGCGTGGAGAAATATGTCACCGATCAGTTCAGCAGCGCGGGAAGCAATCTGCTCTTTATCGTCCCCGGCCAACTGAGCGAGGGTCCCCCCACGGAACGCGCCAACAGCGCGGGGGTGCTAACCCTGAAAGATGCCCAGGACATTGCCAATCCCCTGCGTGTGCCTGACGTGATCGGTGTGGCCCCGGAGGTAAGCGGCAACGCCGCAGTCAGCCGGGGCAAAAAGAGCCTGCGGGTCTCCATCAGTGGCGTCACCCCGGCCTATCAAGACGTGCGCTCGTGGACAGCCGAGACCGGCGATTTCATCAGCGACGCAGACAATCAGGAGCGCAGCCGGGTGGCGGTCATCGGCTCTGCTGTCTACGCCAAGCTTTTTGAACCCAACGAATACCCCATCGACCAGACCATCCGCATCAACAATCTGCTCTTTCGGGTGATTGGGGTGATGGAGGAGAAGGGCGGCGGCGGCTTTGGCAACCAGGACGAGACCGTCTTCGTGCCCCTCACCACCGCCCAGGACCGGCTTTTCCGGCGCAAGACGGTCAGCGGCGACTACCGGGTCAATGTCATCTACGCATCGGTCGTCAACGCGGATCGCATGGACGCGGCCCAGGAACAGATGGCCGAGATTCTGCGGGAGAACCACAACATCGCCTACCTGGACGAGGACGATTTCAGCGTCATCAACCAAGCCGACCTCATCTCGATTTTTGGCGACATTCTGGGCGCGCTCACCCTCTTTCTGGGTGCCATCGCTGGCATCAGTCTGCTGGTGGGTGGCATCGGCATTATGAACATTATGCTGGTCAGCGTCACCGAACGCACCCGGGAGATCGGGCTGCGCAAGGCGGTGGGGGCCAAACGACGGGACATTCTGGGCCAGTTTCTCATCGAAGCCATCACTCTGGCTCTGGTCGGCGGCATCATCGGCATTATCCTCGGCACATCCGGGGCCAATGCTATCAGCTCTTTTGTGGACTCATTCAGCGCTGTCGTCGGCGTGGATGCTGTCCTCACATCCCTCTTTTTTTCAATGGGGGTGGGTCTCTTCTTTGGCATCTACCCAGCTTACCGGGCCAGCCGTCTCAACCCCATCGAGGCCCTGCGCTATGAATAGGGGAATGGGGATTGGGGATTGGAGAACGGGGATTGGGGATTGGAGAACGGGGATCGGGGATCGGGTGCGCCATTCGCCATTCGCTATTCGCTATTCACTATTCACCATTCTTCTTTTCCTCCTGGCCGCCTGCGGTGGACCACCCATCGGGGCGACGCCCACGGCCCTGCCGCCGGGGGAGCGGGTGGAACAGCCCACACCGGTTTTTGAAGGCGACCAGCCCACGCCGATTTCTCCCGCCAACGCCACCAGCAGCAGTCAGACGGCGAACAGTGCCGATGTGAGCGCGCTTCAGGCCCAGCTTGCCACCCGGCTGGCCGAAAGCCGTGCGGCGGACGTGCCCACCGCCACTCCATCTCCGCGTAGCTTGGCCGATCTGCGCTCCGCGGCCAGTGCGTCGGTACTGAATCGCCCCACCGCGCTGGGGATTGTGGCGGGCGGGGCCAATCTCCTGGGCGCACCCAACGGCGCAGCCATCGGCTTCCTGCCCGCGGGCGCGACGGTCACCATCACCGGACGCTCGGCAGACGGCGGCTGGTATGCGGTCTATCTGGCCGACAGCACCCCAGGCTGGATCGGTGTGGGGCAGATGCGGGTCTTTGGGGACGCGGCGGAACTGGAGATTGTGGGCGAATCCATCGGCCCGGCGATTGTGGCCACAATGTTGGCCGAAGCCAGCAAACCTCTCGGCCCGATTGAAGTGGCCGCGGCCACGCCGATTCCCGCCCGCACGGCCCCTACGACGGCAGCTTCCGTCGCCCCTGCCCCGTCCAGCGACGGCACAGCCTCCCTGACCGGGCTGGTGACGGCGCCAGGGCTGAATGTACGGGCCGGGCCGGGAACGGACTTCCCAGTGGTGTGGGCCTTTGCCCAAAACGACCAACTGAATCTGCTGGGCCGCAACGAAGCCGGGGATTGGGTAGAGATTGCCCTGCCCGACGGCTCCGGTTGGGTCTATGCCCCGCTGATTCAGCCCGACAGCCCGGTCAGCGATCTGCCGGTTTCAAGCGACACCAGCAGCCAACCGGCGCCCCAATCCAGCCAACCCCAAGCCGCCCCAGTCGCCGGACTGAGCGGGCGGCTTTTCTTTCAGACCGGCGGCGGCGGGGCCATCTACCGCTACGATCTGACAACGGGCGGATTGCAGCAGATCACAACCGGCGCAGACCCGGCCATCAGCCCGGATGGGCAGACAGTGGCTTTTGTGCGGGGCGGGGGCGACGCGGGCATCTATCTGGTGGGGAGCGACGGCAGCAACGAGCGGCGCATCTTTGGGGCCAACGCGCCCAGCGGCCCTGCGTGGAGTCCAGACGGCCAGTTTATTGTCTTGAGTTATGTGTCGGGGAGCTATGAATGCTACGACGTGGGCTTTGGCATCTGCACCACCGATCCGCCACCGCCCCAATTCCAGGCGCGCCGGGTCACTCGCCAGAAGCGTTCCCTGGCAAGAGTGGATGTCAACGGCGGCAGTTACCGGGACATTGCCAGCCTGGAGAGTGCGCTTGCGCCCGACTGGCACCCCTGGGGGATCGTCTACCAGAGCGCGGCCGGGCCACAGATCACCCAGGACACGCCGGACGCAACCACCCGTCCGTTGCTCAACGAATATCGCTACCAGGACCCGAACTGGCAGCCGGGCGACGGGCGCATCGCCTTCCAGAGCCAGGAGGGCAGCCATTGGGAGATATTTGTGGTCAACGCCGACGGCAACGGACTGGCCGCGCTCACCCGCCCGCCGGTTGGCTCCCAGCCGAATAATGTGGCTCCGGCCTGGAGTCCAGACGGAGGTTGGATCGTCTTTCTGAGCAACCGGAGCGGGGAATGGCGGCTGTGGGTAATGGACGACGCGGGCGGCAATCTGCAAGAGTTGCCGGTAGATGTGCCGATTGGCTACGGTTTTCAGGCGGAGAAAGTGGTGGATTGGGGGCTGTAGGGGTTTCGACCCAGCGAAAACCCAGGGCCAATCCCTCCTCTTTCAGCGGACTCGTTCAAGCTATTTTTCATTTGCCATTTCCATTGCCCGCACTACCAGTGCATCGCTCAACCGAATGCCTCCCCGACGCAATTGGGTGATTAGCGATCCGATGGCAGGCAGATGCCCCTCTTGCTTCGCTCTAAGTAACACGCCAAGTACGCCTGTTACCGATAATCCCAAGCGTTGCGCGTGGCGACGCCCCAATCGTTCGTCGATCAAAACCAATGGAGCGTTGTGCTCCAAAGCCAGTGCGATGACTTCGGCTTCCCCCTCGATCCAGATCACTGAGCAGATCGGCCCGCCGCAGATCGGCTAATGTTACCAAACGAAGATAGTCTGCATCGCCTACTTCGCGTGCGCCAACCCGGAATCCGCCCGCTAATAATTCCGCTTTGACCGCTGGTGGAATCCACACCTCGCCATACAGCAGTCGCAGCAAGTCCAGTTTGCCGATGAGCGCCAGCGAGACAATTGGGGTCGTATTGGAAATCACAATCCAGTCTGGTTCAGGCATTGGCGAAATCGCTTTCCAATTCGTCCGGATCGACACCGACCGGAGACAAGCCAAACTTGCCTAACTCAAAAAGAAAAGCAACCCGATCTACCCCAGCGATCTGCGCAGCGATGCCGGTGGTCACACGCCCCAATTCGTAGAGCTTGACCGCCAAAAGCATACGCGCGTCGGATTCAAATCGTTCTGGCGTTACCTTCAATGACAGCAGTAAATCGTTTGGATAGGGTATCGTTAATTGGGCAGTACGCATCGTCAAATCTCCGTTGACTCAATCAGCACTAACAAGTATTTTACCCCATCCTCTGGGGTGCTTGCTTGCTGCGCCCGTCTCCTATGTGCCGGGCGCAGCAAGCAAGCACCCCTACCGAGAAATTTTAATCTGTAAAACTATAGCTCCAAACCGATGCCGTTGTTACTCAAATAAATGCCGAAAACCATTCCAGATTCTTTTAACCTGATTCTTGAATTTACCCCGACATGAATCACAAAAAATGAGCATATTGGGCATTTCCAGTGCCCGCATCGTTGCTTTGGTTTCCACGGCCAACTCGGGAGTGAGAAGTTTTCCGCAATCCATACAATAAAACTTCCCTTGTGGATAATGGAGACGTGATTTTTTTTGCTTGCTCATAGATTTGCGATTCATTCTCCTTGTCCGCCTAACCACAAATAACGAAACGCTTCTTACGCCGCTATTGCAAGCTGCTCTGCTGGACGATAGGCAGGTATCCCGTGCAGCATTCCCTCCGCGCTGATGTCTTCGTCAATGTCCGGCCAATGAACGCCTTCCCCATCGCCAATGAATTGGAAATTGGTTCTCTCAAGCAGTGAGGCGTCACTGAGTCGCCAGGACCAGATCAGCGGAACGCTGATTACACGCCCATCTTTCAGTCGGGCCACAATGGCGTCTTCGGTTACTTCAATCGTTTGAATTCGAGCAGGTCTATTGTCCACAATGTTTCCTCCATTCAAGCAAGAATCGTTTTTGATACTCAGAAACCATCCGCCGTATTTGGCGGAGTTCTCGATCTGAAAAACCGTTGCTCATACTTAACGTTATCGGTTCAATCCAGAATTTACATGTCATCCGCTCTCGCTGCACATGGATATGAGGCGGTTCGTTGCAGTCAAAACTGTAGAAGAAAAACCTATAGGGGCCGCTGATGTTCTGAATGGTAGGCACGGGGATTCTCCTGCAACGAACAAACCTATTTTAACCTATTCAGGGGCCGAAGTTCAAGATCGTTACGTCGGCTGAGATGCGCCTGACCGTCGGCGTGATAGCTGCTGCGCACCAGAGGGCCGCTCTCCACCCAGCGGAAGCCCCGCCGCAATCCCTCCTCTTTCAGCAGATCAAACTGGGCCGGCGTGTAGTAGGCATGAATGGGCAGGTGGAAGCGGCTGGGCTGGAGGTATTGGCCCAGGGTCAGAATGTCCACCCCGTGGGCGGCCAGGTCGTCCAGCACCTGCAAGAGTTCATCCCAGCTTTCGCCCAACCCCAGCATCAGCCCAGATTTAGTCAAAGCCAGGGGGTCCATCGCTTTGGCGTCTTGCAGCAGTTTCAGCGTGCGGTGATATTGGGCCTGAGGGCGCACCGTGCGATAGAGCCGGGGGACGGTCTCGGTGTTGTGGTTGAGAATCTCCGGTTTGGCCTCCATCACCGTCTGTAGCGCGGCCCGATCCCCTTTGAAGTCAGGGATCAGCACTTCGATTGTACAGCCAGGCTGCAAGCGGCGAATCCAATAGATGCTCTCGGCGAAGACCCACGCCCCGCCGTCGGACTGTTCATCCCGGTTGACGCTGGTCAGCACAGCGTGTTGCAGATTCATAGCGGCCACGCTCTCGCCCACCCGCCGGGGTTCTTCCGGGTCGAGCAGACCAGGGCGGCCTGTCTTGATTTTGCAGAAGCCGCAACTGCGGGTACAGGTGTCGCCCATCAGCAGAAAAGTGGCTGTGCCCCGCCCCCAACATTCGCCGATGTTGGGGCACATGGCCTCTTCGCAGACCGTATGCAGACTCTTGCCCCGAAACAGCCCTTTCAGTTCCCGGTATTTGGGCGAATCCGCCGCCCGCACCCGCAGCCACTCCGGGCGGCGGCCTGGGGTCAACTGGCCTGGCACGCCTCCGCTGGCCGGCGCGGGGATGGGTTCCAGGCGGATTGTGCCCATTGGGTTGATTTCAACGGTCGGTCCGCTGCCGGTGCTTCGACTGTCTGTCATTGTGTTGTCCGTTTCTGTACTTAGTTGCATCTCGTATGCCTGTTCAGATGGGACGCAGATGACGCTGATACAACTGATTGTCGCTGATAAAATCTGTGTAAATCCGCTGTTTCAGCGCAATCTGCGTCCCGTTTTCATGGCTGGCTCTGCCCCTCGGCCCGCTGGATCAGGACGGTAGCCGCGGCCATGCCCAGATAGAGCCAAAAGAGAACGGTCATATGTGGGTAGGTCATATTGAACCAGTAGTGGTCGGTAATGCCGCTGACCAGCGCCCCCAGGACTGCACCGCTAAATCCCAGCAGCAGGGCTTCACGCTCCACCGCGAAACCGGCACGCCAAGTACCCAGCACCATCACAAAAAAGCCTACCATTGCGGCCAGAAAAATCACAACACCGACAATACCCATATTTTCGGCCATAATCAGATAGAGCATACTCACGCCCAAATAGAGATCGATATCCGGCACGCCTGTGAAGCCCACGCCGAAGAGGGGATAGCGGCTGATCAGAATCAGCGCGTCTTTGTATTCCCCAAAGCGCATAAGGGTGGCCTGATCCTGGCCGGCCAATCCTTCCAGCAGCCGGGCCACGTAGTCCTGGGTCTGGGGCAAGAGAAAGAGGAGCAGGGCGCCCACCACAGCCAGGGGAATCAGCCGCCGGTATTTTAGCACCGCGGGCAGGGCCAGGGCCGCGGCCATCCCAAAGAGAGCTGTGCGGCTGTAGGTCCAGTAAAGGGCCAGGGTTGTGGTTGCCAGCATCAGTGCGATCAGCCAGCGGGCAAAGAGGGGCCGCCGGGCGAAAAGATGGGGAGCCAACGCGCCCGCGGCCAGAATCATCATCCCGCCCAGCACATTCGGGTCCACGGCTGTGCCGATGGCGCGCATTGTGCCAGCCGGATCGTCCTCGATCCAGCGCAGCGCGCCGAAGCCACCGGGGTAATCGAAGCGGGCCAGTCTGTCCAGCACCCAGACAGTCCACTCTTCGGGGATGGCATAAAAGACCACGGCAATCGTGGCGCAGAGCCAACTCCCCAGCAGCACCCAGCGCGCCACCCACTCCAACTCGAACTGGGTGCGCACGGTGTTGATCACCGCAAAATAGAGACCGATGCCGATGAAAATCTCGGCAAAGCGGCGGATCAGGAAGCTGGTGGGTGGGCTGTGGGTCAGACCAAAAAGAAAGCTGAAGAGGGCCATCAGCATAAACAGCCCCACCAGCAGACCGATAGGGGAGGTGAGGAATTCCCGCTCCTGGCCGGTCACCAGTTTGAGCAACCAGACAAAAAATAGCGCGGCCAGGGCTACGTCCAGAAAAGTGGGTTTGAAACCGATGCTGAAGGGCAAGCTGGCAAAGGGCAGGCCAAAGGTCACCGCCACCAGTGCCACAAAGCCCCAGTGGGTGTCCAGCAAAATCGCTGTCCCGCCCACAATCGTCGCGGCCAGGGCCAGGGCCACCAGCGGGCCGAAGATGCCCACCAGCAGGGCAATCACCAACGCGCCACCAGCCAACAGCAGACCAATCACGGTCCGCCGTGCCGGGCGATTGGGGGAGAGGATCAGTTGCTCGAATGTGCGGTAGCTGGTCTGGAGCATAACAGTTCAAATCGATCCATTTGGGCCTCAACCGCCCAGCGGAATTTCGAGAACCCTCTCAAAGTAAAAGTCACTGTTAGGAACAGCATAGACAATTGAGTCGCAGGGGAAGATTCCCTCTGCTACTTTGCCGCTCAGCTCCTGCAAAAGTTCATCTGTCCTCTCAAGGGAGATGAATTCGGCAATCGTCATATGCGGCGCGACGGATTCACGTTTGAGCGGAATAGCAGCGAAAACAGATGTCGCGTGAAGCGCCCTACGCAACCTCCGAAACGCAGCTTCGGGGGCAATAGAGTAGCAGACGCCAGGATGCGGCGGGAAGCTCCGCAGAGGTCCATACTGAATCTCAAAGGGTTGGACCGCCGACAATGCCCTGCGGATTTCCTGTATTTTCTCCTCTGATAGCGGAGCCTGAAGCGGCTCACTCAGACTGATATGTGCTCGGCAGATTGCCGCAGATTGCGGGTCATAAGTCTCTCTGAGCGCATCGACAGCCTCCATGACACCTGTTGGCGGGAAGATATAAAAGGCGCCAAAGCGATATTCAAACTGCCATTCTTCCCATCCAGAAGTCTCATTTGTGTATTCCACTGTAAAGACTTCCATAGCACCCTTCCCAACTCACTCCCTTTGCCCCGCCAATACACCCAACTCAACCGCATCTGTACCTGTCACCGTCGCGATGCGCGGCGCACCGGGCAGAGATGGATCGTAGAGTCCGGCAATCAGCCGGTAGGGTCCCGCAGACAGATTCGCCGAAAGCAGTATACCATACGCTGCGGCCTCACCCGTTCCCGACAGGAGAGGTGCATCCACTTGGCCGACGATTTGCCCGGCACTGTCCAGCAGATGGATAAAGACTTTCTCGCTGCCGTGCAGGTTGGCGATCTGTTCGTCCCACTGCAAATAAACTACCAGCAATCCGCCTGGGACAACCGCATTCGGCTCCACAGCCGCGCCGGTCAAGCGCACCCCATTGACGAACCCGACGGCGAGGGATTGCAGGGCAACCGGCGCTCGGCTGTAGATTTCCACCGGCCAGACACCCACCGGCGTGCGGGCAGTCAGCGTATATTTTTGGGCCAGGGATGCAGACCCAATGCCGCGACCATCCCACCAGTCCGCGGGCTGCACAGGCAGGATGACCCGCGCCACCCCTTCTGCGGCAAGCGTCGCTACCGCTTCGGCTGCACCGGCTGCGTCGTTGGCCGCGGGCGGCAGAACGATATGCGCCAGCGGGCCGCTGTAGTAATACCAAATCGTTGGGTCCGGGAAATTCTGGGCCAGCCGCACCTGCTCCGGCGGCAGACCCGCGGAGAAACGCTCGAACGCCCCGGCCAGTTCCCGCCAGCCGCGGGTTTTGGAGTAGGCGGGGTTGGAGAAGTGGTTGGTGAGGGAGAAGAGAAGGAGTAACCCCAGAAGGAAGGAAGGAAAATAGCGAATTGCGAATTGCGAATAGCGAATTGTGTAAGTGATGGCGACGGCCAGGAGCAGGTAGAAGGGGGGCGCGGCGGCGATGAGATAGCGCTCGTTGAAGATGGGGCGGCTCTGGCTGCTGGCCCAGGTTGCCAGCACAGGCACAGCCCACAGGAGCAGTAGCAGAAAGAGAGTGCGTCTTCGGCTTCCGCCTTCTCGCCACAGGGCAAACCCGCCCAGCAGAAGCAACAGGCCCACACCGACCGCCACACCTGTGCGCCAGCCCGCCGGGATGCTCTCCCCTGCGCCAAAGACGGCCAGGGAGCGCTGGGCCATCGCCCAAAAACCGGGAGAATCCCCGTTGCCGCCGTAGCCAGTCAGGGTTTCGCTGGCAGTGAAAAACCAGGGCATATAGAAAAACCCCAGCACCAACTGCCATTGCACCCACTGCACCGCGGCAAAGCGCACCCGGGGCATCAGCAGTGCCCGCCCGATCACAAAACAGTTCTGGGCCGCCAATACGAAAATGGCGAAATAGTGGGTGTGCAGGGCCAGCCAACTGACGGCCACGTAGAGAAACCAGACGGGCCAGCGACCCCGCTGCAGGGCATCCACCATCAGCCACGTAGTTGCCAAAGTCAGGGCGAGGAGGATCGAATACATCCGGGCGTCCTGGCTGTGCCAGATGGCATAGGGACTGGCAGCCAGGAGCAGCGCGGCGACGGAGGCTGTGGCTGGGGAGAGTTCCAGACGGCGGGCCAGACGCCAAAGCAATGCCACGGCCAGCACGCCGCACCAGACGCTGACAAAACGCAGGGCAAACTCGGAATGGCCCGCCCACTCAAGCCAGATGTGCTGCAAAAAGTAGCTACCCACGGGATGGGGTTCACGGAGGGAAAGGGTGGCAGCGATGATGTCGTCGTAGGGGCGCAGGCTGAAAAAGTAGCCGAAGGCTTCGTCCCCGCGTAGCTCCTGAAAGTCCAGACGAAAGAGGCGCAGGGCGAAGGCGAGGAGGAGAATTGCGAATTGCGAATTGCGTATTGCGTAGGTGGTGATGCGTGACGCGTGATGCGTGAAAGGCGAGGTGTCAGTCACGATTTCCCCTCCGGCGGCGATAGAGGAAGGCGACAAATACGAGCAGCAGCGCGCTGGCTGTGATGACGAGGCCCCAGGTCAGGGAGTCGGGCCAGTAGACCAGTTCGAGGGTGAGAGCGCCTGCTGGGATGGGAAGGGCGAGCTGGGTCAGGTTGGCGCGCAGGACGGGGATCGGGGATTGGGGATTGGATATTGGATATTCGGCGCGCCAGCCGGGAAGCCAGTTTTCGCTGAGGACAAGCAGACCGCCGGGGTTATTGGAAAGGGTGATATGGAGGCGATTGGGCGCGGGACGGATATATTGGATGGCGGGACGGTGGGATGATGGGATGATGGTGTCGGGTGGCGGAGTCATGCCCGGTGGTAGTAAGGCGGTTTTGTCCAGGTCGAAGGTGTGGTCGGCCAGGAGGCTGATGGCTGTGACGTCATCGATTGTCTGCCAATCTTGCACCAGCCAGGCCCGGGGATTGGCTTCCGCTAACCGGTGCAGAAAAGTCGTGTCGGTGGCTTGGGGAAACTCGGCCAGCAGTTCGGACGCCACGGGCAGTTCCCGCCGCCAGGTAAGGACTGTATCCACGCCCAGCAGCCGCCACATTCGGTCCAGGGGGAAGTTGTCAAAGAGCGCGGCGTAACGGGCCAAACGGAGGGGGCTGCTGCCCCAGACATCTTCGGCCGCGATAGACATTCCATAATCCTCATAGACCCGGTACTCGTTGTAGACCCGTCCGCCATTCAACGCCGTCTGAACCGCCGCCACCTCCGGCGAGAGAAGCGTCTTGCGGGCCGGGCCGAAGGCGTCCACATTCGTCCCCCCGTTGGCCCAAAACAGAACGGCTACCCCTAACCCGATCAGCGCCCACTCCCGCCAGCTCCCCCAACCTTTTTGCCAGAACAGCCAGGCCGTTGCCAGGGCAACCAGCAAAGTAAAAAGCGCAACACCCAGAAATTCGCGGTTGGGCAGCGCGCCGCCCCCGTTTCTCTGCCAGAAGAGGCCGAAGAGCAGCCCGCCCACCGCAACCACAATCACCAGCCCGCCTGCGGCTAGTCGGCGTAACCGCTGGCTAAGTCCCGGCAGTGCGACCATTCCGTAGCCTGCCAGCACACTCAGGCCAAAGGCGACCAGATAAGCCGTCCGTTCCTGGCCGCGGAAAAGGTTCCAGCCTGGCGCGAAGCGGTAGAAGAGCGGGTAGAGAAAGCCGTTGTTGCCCAGGGAGAGGAGGAGGGCGAGAACAACCAAAAGAAAGAAAAATAGTGAATTGTGAATTGTGAATTGTGAATTGTGAATGGGCCGGATGTAAGTGAAGGAAAGGAGGGCCAGAAAGAGACCGGGAAGGCCGATGAACAGGGGCGAGAATTGGGTAAGGATTCCAGGAAAGAGCATCTGCCAGAGGTCTTGTGCGGGAAAACCGCCACTGACGTAGGCGTAATCCACGCTGGCGCGCACGCTAAGCCGGGTGAATTCCAGACTGGGCAGCAGTTGGACAGCGGAAAAGGCAAGGGTGAGGAGGAAGAGGGTGACGATGCGAATTGCGAATTGCGAATTGCGAATTGCGAATTGCCACCTACCACCTGCCAACTCCCCCCTCTGCGCCTCTGCGCCTCTGCGCCTCTGCGTTAAAAACTTCTGCCAGAAAAGCCATCCCATCCAGCCCACCACCGCATAGCTCAGATGCAGAAATGTCTGGGGGTGCCCGGCCAGGAAAGCCGTGGCCCAGGCGGCGGCGACGCCGACCCACCAACGCCAGCGGGTCGGTTCGTCGAAGGCGCGCAGGAGCAGCCAGCAGATCAGCGGCAGCCAGATGGCCGTGCGCAGGATTGCCAGTTGCAGGGGCGGGTAGCCGGTCAGATAGCCGGAAAGGGCGAAGAATGCCCCAGCGGTGAAAGCAGCCTGCCGGTTGCCAGTCAAACGCTGGACGAGCAGATGGGTGAAGAATCCGGCCAGGGCGATATGCAGCACCGCTTCCACCTGCAAAAAGTAGAGGCGGGCTGCGGGCGCAGTGAAGGGTAGCGTCAACAGCAGTAACAGATCGCCTACAGGATAGAAGACCGCGGCCTGAATATCAGCCAGAAAGGGATGGCCGCCGTAGGTGTAGGGATTCCAGACAGGCAGCCAGCGGCCCGCCAGCCATTCGCTCTGCTGGAAGAGGCTAAAGGGCAGGAAGTGGTGGGTGAAGTCGCCATCGGGGAAGGTAGCCAGACCGAGGAGGATAGGCGCGTAGAAAAATGCGGCTGCAAAAACATAGACGACCAGTGGTGAATAGAATATGGATAAACGAATTCGCGTTTGCAATTGCACAGAGTCACCCAATTGGGTTGCATCTCAGAGTTGAATATTCAACGTGGCAAGCAAGATCGAATCATCACTTCCCAGCCCCTACGCTCGTAGCTCGCAACAATCCAACGTTTGCACTCGTTCCAGCAGCGCTTGAATAGCACAGTATACGAAAGAATCGGGGAGAATAGCAAAAGAAATCGCCATTCTCCCCAGTTATGGCGAATAGGGCCGGCAGGAGCGGCAGGAACGCGGCCATCCCTGCCGGATGTGAATATCATACTCGTGAATAGGCTTCTTTTGTGGCATACTTACGTGGACGGATTCACCATCGCCTGACGTGTAAATGGAACACTGATGACACGGAAAGGACGGATTCGCACGGATTTGATCGGCGTGAATCAGCGTCCGTTTTTCATTGCTGATTGTGCCCCCTCTGGGGCATGGACACTAACTTGTAATTGACTCTGAGCAACACAAAAGCACACAACTTCCATGCACCCTACTGCCCTGGCCGTTGAATACTATCACCAACTCCTGCGCGAGAGCGACGCGCCCGCCATCTGGGCACGTTTTCAGGAGCAGATGCGGGAAAATCTGCTCTACTTTGGGGAGCGGGCCGTCTGCAATGTGCTGCGCCCCCAATTTCTGCACCCCCAAGAATATGACCTTATTGCCGAGGCCACGCAGAATGTGACCGCCGCGCTGCACAAAATCTATGCGGCCCTGCGTTCGGGCGAACTGGACAGCCAGCGCCTGCTCCATCTTTCCCCCGCCGAAGCCGCTCTGGTGGCATTGCCCGATGTCTACGGCGCCCCGGATGTCTCGGCCCGGATGGACGCTTTCTGGCTGCCCGGAGCTAGATTGGATCAGGGCAATCTGCACTTTTTGGAGTACAATGCAGATAGCCCTGGCGGTCTGAGCTATGGGGATGTGCTGGGCGATCTTTTTGCTGAATTTGAACCAATGCGCCGCTTTGCCCAGGCCTACCATTTGACCCGCCCGCCCGTACGCCGCCGGGTCTATCGGACGCTGGTGGAGACCTACCGGGATTGGTGCGCAGCCACCGATCACACAGCCGTCGAACGGCCCAATATCGGGATTGTCGATTGGCGCAGCGTGCGTACCCGCAATGAATTTCTGCTTTCTCAGCAGATTTTCGAGGCTGCGGGCAGCCGGGTGCTCATCTGCGATCCCGACGAACTGACGCTGAGGGACGGACGGCTGTGGGCAGGGGACGATTTCCCCGTGGACATCGTCTACAAGCGGGTGGTGGTCAACGAACTGATCAAACGCTATCCCGACCCGGCGGAGCTGCTGGCCCAGCCGCTGGTGCAGGCTGTGGCGCAGAACGCTGTCTGCATAGCCAACCATTTCAACTGTCAGTTGCTCTACAACAAAGCGCTCTTTGCCCTCATCAGCGACGAGGAAAACCAGCACCGCTTCACCACCGCCGAGCAGACAGCCGTCCAAAAGCATGTCCCCTGGAGCCGTCTGGTGGCAGACCAGACCACCCGTTTTGAGGGAACGCAGGTGGAACTGGTGGCGTTGATTCGGGAGCGCAGGGACGAATTGGTGTTGAAGCCCGTGCGGGAATACGGCGGCACAGGGGTTGTGCTGGGCTGGGAGACCGACGCCGCGACCTGGGAAAGTGCCTTGCAGCGGGCATTGGCCGAACCCCACGTAGTCCAACGCCGGGTTCCCACGCCCCAAGAGATTTTCCCGGTCTGGCAGGAGGGCGGTCTGCAATTTCTGCCGCGTATGGTAGATTTGGACCCATATGTCTGGCGGGGCAGTGCAGTGGAACACGCGGGGGTACGGCTGGGTACAAGCGCGCTTTTGAATGTAAGCGCAGGGGGTGGCTCGGCTGCGCCGCTCTTTTTGGCAGAACGCAAAGAATGGTGAACAGTTATCAGTTATCAGTTATCAGTGGTCGTCAGCCGTACCTGCATCCGTTACGGAATAGACCCACTGATTACTTATCACTGATAACTATTCACTACTATTGGAAGGAGAGATACCGATGGCAGACGAACGGCCCCAGAACAACAACCAATCTTCTGGTGGGGGCGGAGAGAAGCCCAGCAACCACCGCTATTTCCGCAAGCGCAAAGGTGGCCCGGCAGGGGAGGGGCAGCCCTCTTCGGGCCAGGAAAAGGAGCAGAACCGCTCCCAACCCGATGCCAAAGCCCAAAGCGGACAGACACCCGAACAGCGCGAACGCCGTCGCAAACGCCGTCGCTCCAATAATAGCGGCAGCAGCGGCAGTGGAAACAGTGGCGTGGCAAACAACAGTGGCAACAGCGGCAATACCAGCGGTGGAAGCAGCAGCGCCAATGCTGGCATTGCGAATACCGGCGGTGCGAATGCCGGCAGCGCGCGTGGGAACAGCAACCGAGGGGGCGGCAACAAACGACGGTCATCCAGCCGCCGTCAGCGTCGCCCGGAACAGCACGATCTCCTGCCACCCGTGGCCCCGGAAACCGAGCGCTATCAGGAGCCGCTGGATGTCTATGTTCACACCCACATTGTGCGCCCGGCCTATCGGGACGCGGGTAACGATTACGTGTCCGAGACATCTTTCCTCACCAAACGGCCACCTGCCGAGCTGACCATCCATATGGAGCGGCTGCAAGAGGAGATCAACGGTCATCTGGACGAGTATTTCAACCGGCCCAAGACACCCGCCAAAGTCATCCGCGAGGCGGGCGACGAAGATTGGGATGATGAGGAATAGGTAACACAAACTATTAGTTTGTGCTAGCGCAAGCTGTCAGCTTGCGTCACATTAGCTGATAAAGGAACGGCAACGTGGCCCCAATAATCCGAATCCAAGAAATGGCCGAGCACATCGGCGAAGAAGTGACTTTGCAGGGCTGGCTTTATGCCAAGACCGACAAAGGCCGCCTGCAATTTTTGCAGGTGCGGGATGGCTCCGGCCTCTGTCAGGCAGTCGTCTTCAAGAAAAATGTGAGCGAAGAGGACTTCGCCGCGACCAAAGACCTGACCCAGGAGAGCAGCCTGCGGGTGACAGGGAAAGTGGTGGCCAACGAACGCGCGCCTGGCATCCCTGGCGGCTATGAGCTGGACGCCACGGGGCTCGAAGTGGTGCAGATCGCCGAGGAATACCCGATCCAGCCCAAGGAGCACGGGGTGGAGTTTCTCATGAAGAATCGCCATTTGTGGATTCGCTCCTCCCGCCAGTGGGCGGTACTGCGGGTGCGGGCCACCGTCATCCGCGCCCTGCGCGATTGGCTGGACAGCCACGGCTTTCTGCATATGGACACGCCCATCCTCACCCCCGCGGCCGCCGAGGGGACGACGACCCTCTTCGAGATTGACTTCCACGGCGAGCCGGCCTATCTGGCCCAGACCGGTCAGCTTTACAACGAAGCCAATATCTTCGCTTTTGGCAAAGTCTACTGCTTTGGCCCCACCTTCCGGGCCGAAAAGAGCAAGACCCGCCGCCATCTGCAAGAATTCTGGATGCTGGAGCCGGAGATCGCCTTCTGCAATCTGGAGCAGTTGATGGAGATCGAGGAGGAGATGCTCAGTTACGTCATCCAGCGCTGCCTGACCGAAAACGCCGAGGAGCTAAAAGTGTTGGAGCGGGACACGGCTTCGCTGCAACGGGTGATGGCCCCCTTCCCCCGCATCCATTACGACGAAGCGGTGGCGATGATCAACGCAGCCGCGGCTGCCGGTGAACTGGTGCCTGGCTACGACGATGCGGTCCCGGCCATCCCCTGGGGCGAGGATTTCGGCAGCCCCCACGAAACCTACATTGCGGCCCAATTCGACAAACCCGTCTTTGTCCACCACTACCCGACCCAAATCAAAGCATTCTATATGGAGCCGGAGCCGGATCGCCCAGAGGTCTGCCGCAGTGTGGACCTGCTGGCCCCGGAAGGCTACGGAGAGATCACCGGCGGCAGCGAGCGGATGAGCGACCCGGAAAAGCTGATCGCCGCCATTGAGAAGCACAACCTGCCGATGGAACCCTACGAATGGTATGTGGACCTGCGCAAGTATGGCTCTGTCGTCCACAGCGGTTTCGGCCTGGGCGTCGAGCGCACAGTCTCGTGGATCTGCGGCATCGGCCATCTGCGCGAGGCGATTGCCTTTCCACGATTGCTTCAATCCATGCGACCCTAAAGATGGCAAGGTGACAGGGTGAAGAGGTGTTTCACCCTGTCACCTTGTCACCCCCTCACCCTTTCATGTTCACTCTCACCGTCCTTCTCATCTCCACACTCCTCGCCCTCGCGCTCACGCCTCTCTCCGCTGCGATTGGTCACCGGCTGGGGCTGGTGGACCGGCCTGGTGGGCGGCGCAGCCACCGGGGGGTCATTCCCCGCACGGGTGGGCTGGCCCTCTTTGGCGCGTTTATTCTGACCCTGCTGATTGTGCTGCTCCTTCCCCGTCTGCTGCCGCCGGATGTGGCGGCCCAATGGCTGCCCCCCCGCAACGATCTCAATGAAGGCCGCCGTCTTGCCGCGCTGCTGGTGGGGAGCCTCTTTTGCGCCGGGGCCGGTCTGCTGGACGACCGCTTCCGCTTCTCCGCCTTGCCCCAATACGCCATCCAAATCGCCGCCGGATTCATTGCCATCGCCGGGCTGATCTTCATCAAGCACGTCAACAATCCCTTTGCGCCCGGCCTTTTCTTTGGCGACAATGGTTTTCCCTGGTGGATCGTCGGCCCGCTGACGATCTTCTGGTTTATCGGGATGATGAATACTGTCAACTTTCTGGACGGGCTGAGCGGGCTGGCGACGGGCGTGACTGCGCTTGTCTGCGCGATTCTGGCCAGCCATATGCTCTGGCGGGCCGACCCGCCCCAGGCCAGTGTGGCGGTCTTGCCCGTGGCATTGCTAGGCGCGGCCCTGGGATTCCTGCCCGCCAACTTGCGGGGTCGCATTTTTATGGGGAGCAGCGGCAGTTTTTTTCTCGGCTTTGCCCTGGCCGCCCTGGGAATCGTCGGCGGGGCACGGCTGGCGACTGTCCTGCTGGTGATCGGCCTGCCCGCGCTGGATGTAGCCTGGCTGATCTACAGCCGCTGGCGGCGGGGTGTCTCGCCGGGCCAGGGCGGGCGAGATCACCTCCACTTTCGCCTGCTGGACATTGGCCTGCGCGAGCGGACGATTGTGCTGGCCTACTGGCTCTTTTGCGCAGTCTTTGGCGCGCTGACACTTTTCCTGGACGACCGGCTCTACAAACTCATCGCGCTGGCCGGGTTGGGGGTAGTCGGGCTGGGGGTTTTAGTATGGGCGGCGGCTTCTCGGCCTCTCGGCGGAGGGGTTGACAAGCCGCTGGAATCCGAGTAAAATGACAGCAATCAACAAATCAGATTGTATGATTTTCAGAAAAGGTGGTTTGATATGAATTATGAACAATTTGTGATTGATGAGCAGGTGGAACTCCAAACTTTTCCAATTCGGATGCGCAGCCGGGGGCAGATCACTCTTCCCCAAGAAATCCGCGATGACTTAAAAATCGACGAAGGAGATACTCTTTCGTTGGTTCGAATCGACAACATGCTTTTTCTCACACCAAAACGTTTGAGAGTCACTGAGTTAGCTGAAAAGATCGCCGCTTCCATGCAAGAAGAAGGCATAACCCTTGCGGATATGCTTCAAGATTTAGAAGAAATTAGAGAGGAGAACTGGAGAAAACGACCACAATGACACGCCGTATTTTTTTGGATTCAAGTGTCATTATTGCGGGTACAGTATCGACGCTAGGCTCCGCTCATGCAGTAATCCGAATGGGAGAGATTGGACTCTTCACAATTGTCGTATCCACAACGGTTCTCAACGAATGCCAGGACAATATACAGAGAAAAATACCAAAATCCATGCCCTATTTTGTGGATATATTCCTCTCAATTCAACCTGAAATCTTGCCAGACCCATCGCCGGAAGAGTCGTTGATTTGGGAGGCTGTTATCGAGAGGAAAGATGCTCCCATTCTGGCTGCTGCCGTCAAGGGAAAGGTAGATCGTCTATTGAGCTGGAACACAAAACATTTCACGCCAGAAGTCGGAAAGGCCGCGGGTATTATTATCCAGACTCCCGGAGACTTTATGCAAGAAGCTCGCAAAATTTTTACGGCGGGCCTATGACCCACATCCTTGCCATCGAGACCAGTTGTGACGAGACCGCGGCCGCGGTGGTGGTGGACGGTCGCTGGGTACTCAGCAATCGGGTCGCCAGCCAGATTGAGATGCACCGGCGTTTCGGCGGCGTCTTCCCGGAAGTTGCCAGCCGCCAGCACGTCCTCGCCATCCAGACGGTCATCCGGGATGCCCTGGACGAAGCAGGGGTGGCGCGGGTGGCTGATCTGGACGCCATCGCCGTCACCCACGGGCCGGGGCTGGCAGGCAGTCTGCTCGTCGGCGTCAACGCGGCCAAAGGGCTGGCCTTTGCTGCTGGCCTGCCGCTGATTCCGGTCAACCATCTGGAGGGGCACGTCTACAGCAATTGGGCCGATATGCCCAACAATCCCGGCGCGACGGACGAATTTCCCGTGCTGGTGCTGATCGTCTCCGGCGGTCACACGGAGCTGGTGCTGATGACAGGTCACGGAGAGTACCGGCTGCTGGGGCGCACATTGGACGACGCCGCGGGCGAAGCCTTTGACAAAGTGTCCCGGCTGCTGGGGTTGGGCTATCCCGGCGGGCCGGCCATTCAGAAGGCCGCCGAAGGGGTGGCGTTGGGCCGTTTTTCTCTGCCCCGGCCCCTGCTGCATAACAGCGATCACCGCTTCAATTTTAGCTATTCCGGGCTGAAGACCGCCGTCCTCAACCTAACACGCCAGTTGGAGCGGGGAGGGGTTGATCCCAAAGAGCCGGGCACTGCGGCGGCGATTGGCGCTGAATTTCAGGCGGCGGCGGTGGATGTGCTGGTGGAAAAGACGGCTGATGCCGCGCTGGAATACGGCGCACGCCAGGTCTGCATCTGTGGCGGGGTGAGCGCCAATCGCCCCCTGCGTCTGGCCGCCCAAGAACGCTTCGCCCGCCTGGGCATTCCTCTGCACATCCCCGCCTTTGCCCTCTGCACAGACAACGCGGCGATGATTGGCGCGGCGGCCTATTTCCGCCAGCAGCCCCACGGGCTATCATCATTTCGCAATTTAGGGCTGGATGTACACGCCAGTCTGCCGCTAACTTCAGTGAGCAGTAATCAGTGAATAGTAAGCAATTGTCTCGCACTGTTCACTGTTCACTTCTTCTAACCGGCAGTCGTCGGCCCTAACTCGCTGCTGCGGTGGGCCATTGCTTCGGACGGGGCAGGCTCTTCGATTTCTGGGGCGGGCGCGGGGCGGGGACGGATGACCCGGCGATAGAAGGAGGTGCGGCTGCGCCGCTGGGCCGCCTCGACCAGGGGGAAACTGGGCATCTGGTCCAGCAATTTGGCATAGAGATAGCTGACAATCACCCGTGCGCTGGCAATCGTTGGCGCTGCCAGCATTGCCCCCAGAATCCCGCCGACGCTGGCTCCCACCACTACTCCACACAACACCACAATCGGATGCAGATTGACGCTGGTGCCGATAATGCGCGGGACGAGAAGCTGGTTTTCCAATTGCTGGATGACGAAGTAGACGCCGACGGTGAGCAGCCCGAAGTTGAAATTGCTGATGGCCAGGGTATCGCTGCCCTGGATCAGGGCCACAATCACCGCGGGAATCATGGCCAGAATCGGGCCGATGTTGGGGACCAGTTCCAGTGAACCGGCCACGATCGCCAGAATCAGTGCGCCAGGCATATTCAGAAAGGTCAGGGCCAGATATGTGACGACGCCAACCGTAACGGAGAGCAATATCTGGCCTCGGAAAAATGACTGCCAGATACGGCCCAGTTCCCGCAGGAGCAGAGCGGCCTCCGATTGGTAGGTGCTGGGGAACAACCCTTCCACATAAGCACGGATGCGGGGCGCATCTTTTGTCATATAGAGGCTGAGGAAAAAGAGAAAGAGCAGGGAGAGCAGAACGCTAAAGACCCCACCCACCACATTAATGCTGATAAGCGCTGTATTGCCAACGACGTTTGTGGTGGTGACCAGCAACCGGTTGATGTAGTCCAAAACCTCTGCCGTGCTGGGGAAGATGCTCACCGCTGCTTGCCCGCTGACTGCCGATTGCAGTTGGATCACCGGGCTGGAGATATCGAACTGGAAGCCAAGAATTTCGACGGCCTGGGGCAGACCGGCAACCGAGCTTTGCAAAAAGCGCAGAAAGTCGAAAGTGACCTGGGGAACATCGATCAGCAGTTCGGTCAACTGCTTGATCAGCACCGGCACGACCAGAATTGGCGTCAGAATAATCGTGACCAGCAGCATCAGATAGAGAACGACTGTACTCAAACTGCGGGGGATGCGCAAGCGCTCGCAGGTGTCCACAATCGGGTTGAGCAGATAGGAGACCATCCCGGAGATCACCAACAGAGGCAGCACCGGCCGACTGATCCAAAAGAGCATCCCGCCACCAACCAGCAGAACCACAACGACCATCCGTTTGGTGGCGGGATGCCAGCGGGCAGGCCCCACCACATCGTCACCGCTGGGGTGTGGGACAAGGGGCTGGGGAGTATTTGATTCGACAGTGGGTTTCGAATCACTCATAAGCTCTATTATACATTTCCGACGCGTGATTGGAAACTAACCAAAATAAGGACACGGATTGACACGGATGGGATGGATTTGCACGGATAAAAATCTGCGAAAATCTGTGGTTTCTGCGCAATCTGCGTTCCTATTTTTGTGATTCTCCGCGTGCTATTTCCAGACTCTCTCAAAGATTCGCATGAAATTGCCGCCGAGAATTTTGCGGATGGTTGTCTCGCCGTAGCCCCGCTCCTGCAACAGCCCGGTAATCCGGGGATAGACGGTTGTGTCGGCCATATCCGTGGGTGGGGTGCAGCCGTCAAAGTCGCTGCCGATGGCAATGTGATCTTCCCCGACCACTGCCAACATATATTCCAGATGTTCCAATACGTCGTCAATCGTCGTCAGTTCGGGATGCTCCCGGCGCAGGAAGGAGTTGACGAATGTGACACCGATCAGCCCGCCTTTGGACGCAATCGCGACCATCTGGTCATCGGTTAGATTGCGGGGGTGATCGCAGAGGGTATAGGCGTTGCTGTGGCTGGCAATGATTGGGTCTTCGGACAGGGCCAGCACATCTTCCAGCCCTGCCGGGGCCAGGTGGCTCACGTCAATCGTCATCCCCAGCCGGTTGCATTCCGGCACAACGGCCACGCCAAATTCAGTCAGCCCGCCCCCGGAGCGCTGCTCGGATACACCGTCGCAGGCCGCGTTGCGGAAATTCCAGGCCAGCCCCAGATTGCGCACCCCCAGCCTGTGATACTGGCGCAGCAGACCGATCTCCCCGTCCAACGCCTCGGCCCCTTCCAGCCCGGCAATGGCAGCGATTTTGCCCACCGTCTTGGCCTGGCGGATGTCGTCGGCGCGGCGTGCGATGACGAACTGCTCCGGCAGCCGCTCGGCCAGCAGGTGAAGCTGATCCAGCCGGGCCATTGCGTGGGTGGCTGCGCCGTGGCGTTGGTAGGGCACGGGCACGTAGCAGGCGAAGAACTGGGCGTCCACACCCCCTTCCCGCAGACGGGGCAGGTCGATGTGTCCTTCGCTGGAGCGATCCCCCAGCCAGCGCTTGCCGCTGAGTTGCTCGCCGATGGTATCGCAGTGGCCGTCGATGACGAGGGCGTCGAAATGGAGGGTGTTGCTCATCGGTCCTACCTTCGTGGGACAAAAGCGGAAGGAAACGATTCGTCTATAGTACAAGAACACGGCGGCTGGCTTCAAGTCGCGAGGGAAGACCGATCCAATCAAACATTGCACTCTCTCCCATTTTATGTCACTATAGACCCGAAGAAGCAATCCAATCTCTAATCTTGAATACCCAATACCGATTTTCTTCCCCACAGGAGACCCCAATGAAACACGTACTACTTGGCCGCACAGGTGTGCGCGTATCCGAACTCTGCTTTGGCACAATGACTTTCGGCAACCCCGCGGACGAAGAAGGCTCCCGGGCGATGTTCAATCGCTGTCTGGATGTGGGGATCAATTTCTTTGACTGCGCCAATGTTTACGCCGGAGGCCGCTCGGAAGAGATTCTGGGGCGGCTGATGGTGGGCAAGCGGGACGATCTGGTAATTACGTCGAAGGTCTACGGCAATATGAGCGGCAAGCTCAACGGCGGCGGGTTAAGCCGTCGCCATATCGTGCGGGCGGTGGAGGATAGCCTGCGCCGTCTGGACACGGATCGGCTCGATCTCTACTTTGTGCATCAGATGGACGCCGACACCCCAATCGAAGAGACCGTGCGCGCCCTGGACGATCTGGTGACAGCGGGCAAAATACTCTATCCCGCGGTGAGCAACTGGGCAAGCTGGCAGATTATGAAAGCCCTGGGCATCGCCGAACGGGAAATGCTCTCCCGCTTTGAGTGCATCCAGCCCATGTACAATCTGGTCAAGCGCCAGGTGGAGGTGGAGGTGCTGCCCCTGGCCCTCTCCGAGCAATTGGCTGTCATCCCCTACAGCCCCCTGGGAGCTGGGCTGCTCACAGGCAAATATGGCCGCAAAGATCGGCCTGATGGCGGACGCTTGCAGGAAAACCCGATGTACAGCCGACGCTACAGCCTGGATTGGTACTACGACACCGCCGAGGACTTTGTCACCTACGCCCGCAGCAAGGGCTACAACCCAGTCAGCCTGGCCGTGGCCTGGGTGCTCAGCCACCCGGCAGTCACGGCGCCCATCATCGGCGCACGCAATCTGGAACAGTTGGAGCCGTCGCTGGATGCGGTGAATATTCCCATCACCCCGGAGATGCGGGCCGAGATCAGCGCCTTCAGCCCCACCCCGCCCCCGGCCACAGACCGGCTGGAGGAACAGGTGAAGTAGGAGAGTAAGCAGTTGTCAGTGAACAGTAATCAGTCGCGTCATCACCGATTACTGTTCACTGTTCACTCCAACAGTTCCACCCGCCCGCTGCTCCCGTCCACCCGAATGCGCTGGCCTGTCTGCAAGCGCTCTGTGGCCCGGCTCACTCCCACCACCGCAGGGATGCCGTACTCTCTCGCCACCACCGAGCCGTGGGTCATCAGACCGCCCACCTCCATCACCAGCCCGCCTGCGCTGAGAAAAAGGGGGGTCCAGGCCGGGTCGGTGCCAGGGCAGACGAGGATTTCGCCGGGGAGCAGATGGGCGGTATAGGGGTCGAAGACCACCCGCACATTGCCCTCCACCACCCCCGCCGAGACAGGGCTACCCCGCAAAACGCCTTCGACTTCTTTCCCACCAGAACCATCGTCAAAGCCTTCGTAAAAGGCCGTGCCATCGCTCAGGAGGATGCGAGGTACCTGGCGACGACCCAACTCCCGATCGTACGCCTGACGGCGCTCGGCCACCAACTTTTTCCAAGCCGTTCTGTCCATCTTCGCCGCCGGTGTTGCCGCCAGCTTCCGCAACTCTGCCATCCGCAAAAAGACAATGTCCTCGGCTTGAGCCAGCACACCCGCTTCCGCCAGCTCTGCACCCATCCCCAGAATCGCGCTGCGGGCAATCCCAAAGAGCCGGATAATCATAAACTTCGGGCTTTCGCGCAGACCAGAGAGCGCGCGTGCCCGATAGGCCATCCCCCGCACCAGACGCGCTTTGAGAAATCCCAACGGACCTGAACGCCGGGCAGCGACGGCCAGCCGCTCAACTGTCGCCGCCGCCGCACTCACACCCCGCCCAAAGACCGCGTCCGGGGCCATTGTGGGGTCGTCAATGCGCAGATAATTCTGCACCATCTGCATCACCTGGGCGGGCTGCTCCCGCCAGCGGGGACGGCCAAAGTCAATTTCGGCCAGCCCGCGCATGCCATAGCGATCCATAAAACCAGCGATAGCGGCCTGGGCCGGATAGGGCAGAGTCCCGGTCAGGTAGTCCGCGGCCAGGAGTGACGCATCTGCCCCGGTAAAGCGGGCGGTGGAAGTCGGATCCCCCTGTATCACCTGTGCCACCGTCCACAGGGAGAGGTCCATCTCCGTTGTCACATTGTGGGGGAGTCCCCTGGTTACTTCCATAGCCGTCTGGCCGGTGATGGCAGAATCCACCCCGGTCAGGCTGTCAGCCAGCGTAAACAAGCCGCGCAACCCCACCATCCCGGCCAGAATGCGGGGCATCAGGTGGGGAATTATCGTCCGAAAGGCGGCGTCGGCCACATCTTCCAGCAACTGCACCTGAGCCGTCATACTTTTGGCCGCCTGGCCCTGGGCTGTGAAGCGGGCGATAATCTCATCGATAATCTGCTGGGCCTGGGCCCGGTTCTCATCAGGCCGGACCAGTGCATGCAAAATGAGAGCCAGCCGGGGCAGGGCGAAACGGACGACGAGACCCACAGTTTCCGAACGCAGAGGGCCAGGTTCGGGCAAGCGCCCTGGCTCGGACACTAGCCGCTTAATGGCAGTAGCAGCCCCCGGCTCCATCCCAGCCATAATCGTCTGGAAGATTTTGCGCCCCCGTTCATTATTGAGCATGGGCGTCAGATCGCCCCATAACCGTCCCCCTGCTTCGAACAGTACCTTCTGGTTCTCCGGTGTATTGCCATGAAAGCCAAAGAGCGTGCCACCGCCTATGAAGATGGCTTTGATCACATCCCGACCCAGAGGCGTCATCGGGTCCAGCATTCCCTGCACCGCGCCGAAGGAAAAAAAGACCCGCAGGTCGTCGGGGTTTTCATCGGCGGGCAGTTCAGGCACAGGGAAAAGAGAGGTGATCGCCCTGGACTGAAGGAGATAGAGTTGACCGTCGGCATATCCCCATTCGATGTCCTGGGGCGAGCCGTAGAAGTCGGTCACCCGCTTGCCCAGGGCCGTGACCTGACGGATTTCGTCGTCGCTCAACGCCTGTTGGCTGCCCGCGTCCGCGCTTTGGGTGAGAGTGCCGCCCCCCTCCGCCCCGCGGATGACCGTCGCCTTGGCCCCCAACAGTTTTGCCACAATGCGCCCGGTCGCCGTCTCCACTATGTAATGGTCTGGCTCCACCTGGCCGCTGACCAGTGCCTCGCCCAGGCCGTAGATGGCGTCGACGACTGTCTCCGTGCGTCGTCCTGTCAGGGGGTTTGCAGTGAAGAGCACGCCTGATGTGTCGCTCTGCACCATCGCCTGCACGACGACAGCCAGAGAGACAGCCGACTGGTCGATGCCGTTGCGCGCCCGATAACCGATGGCGCGGGCGGTCCACAGGCTGCTCCAGCATTCCCGCACAGCCCCCAACAGAGCGTCGTCCCCCAGTACATTCAGAAAAGTGTCCTGTTGCCCGGCAAAGGAGAAGTCGGGCAGGTCTTCGGCAGTGGCGGAGGAGCGCACGGCCACCTTCGGTTTGCCCAAGGCAGCGTAGGCAGCCCGGATCGTATCGGCCAAAGCGGGGGGCATTGCACTCTCCCGAAAACGGGCGCGGATGCGATCTGACAGCGCGTTCAGACTCTCCGGGTCCCGCGCATCGATGGCGGCTACCTCATCCGCCATCCAACCCGCCAGCCCCGCGTCGTTCACAAAGGCGTCGTAGCCACCAGTAGTGACAATAAATCCACCGGGTACAGGGAAACCGGCCTGGGCCAGCTTCGTCAGATTCAACCCTTTGCCGCCAGTCGAGGCCAGTGTCGCGCCGGGTGCGTTGAGGGGCAAGCAGAGGGTATTTTTCACTTCAACCGCAGCTATCGTTTGCATTTGATGGTTCCTTTGCTATAGGAGGATACGGATCCTCACAATCTATCCGCCTGAATCCGCCCAATCCGCGTCGTCCGCGTTCTATTTCTGGCGTAAAATCCCGTGCAGATAGATGTCTATAAATTCCTCAATACCAGCCAGAGCAGGCAGCGGCGCGCCTGCCGAAGCCAGAAAGCGCCGGGTGAAGACCGTCGCCAGCACAGTGCCCACAAATGTTTGCAGCAGACCGAAGGGGGTGATGCCCGGCGGCGTCTCCACCGAGGCGTGGAGTTCTGTGACAAACGCCAGCGCTTTGGGCATCAGCGCTGCGGAGAAGGTGGCGAGATGCTTGCCCTTGCACTCGATCATCTCGGCCAGAAAAAGATTGAGCAGACCTTCATCAGCCTCCAATTCGCTGGCAATCGTCCGGGCCGCGTTGCGCAACCGCTCTTCCGCCGTGTCGCCGGGGGCAGCGATTAGCTGGGGGAAAATACGGGTCAGCGGATGATAGGCCAACACCACCGCGGCGAAGAGTTCGTCCTTGCCGGCAAAGTGATTGTAGATGCCGCCGGGAGTGATCCCTGCGGCCTCGGCAATGGCGCGCATGGACGCGGCATGGAAGCCCCGCTGGACAAATTGCTGGTAGGCAGCTTCGACCAGCGCCTGGCGGGTGCGGTCACCTTTGCTGGTGGGGTCGTCGGGCGGTAGGTGGTTGATTGGGGGATTGGTTGATTGGGTCATTGTATGATACGCACAAAAAATAAATGAACGTTCGTTTATATTCTCGCGCTGGAGGTTGCGTTTGTCAAGGGCCAAAATGCAGAGACGCCGGTTGTGAAGTGAGTTGTATGAACAGCCGGATCGTGGCATCATACCTTTCATCCAATTCTCACACACAAACTGGGAGGGAAAATCTGTGTTCACTTACTCCAAACAAATCCCCATTGTTGCCACACCGGATGTGCTGGTTTGTGGGGGCGGGCTGGCTGGGATTGGGGCGGCTGTCGCTGCGGCCAGGGGCGGGGCCAGGACAATGCTGGTGGAGCGGCTGGGTTTTGCCGGCGGCTTCTTCACGGCCATCATCGGCTCAGCTTTCGACGGCTTTGTGGACGAGCGCACGGGTACTCCGGTGGTCGGTGGCATCGTCTTCGAGATGCTGGAGCGGATGGGCGTCATCCAGCCGGGCCAGGGCCCCCAGTTGCGCTACAACGTCAACGGCGATCTCTCCTTTGTGGAGATGCACCCGGAGCGGGTGATTCCCCGCTGCGACCCGGAGCGTTTCAAACGGGCCGCGGATGAGATTCTGCGCGAGGCAGGTGTGGAGATTCTCTACCACAGCCAGGTGAGCGATGTGGTCAGCCGGGATGGGCGGGTGGAGACAGTGCTGGTCAGCAACAAAGCCGGACTGGTGGCAATCCAGCCCCACATCGTCATCGACTGCACCGGGGACGGGGACATTGCGGCCTGGGGCGGCGCGCCAGTCGAGAAGGCCGAGCCATTGCAGCCAATGAGCCTCCACTTCCGCATCGCCTATCTGCAACCGACTTTCGATCTGCGCCGACGCTGCGCGGCTGTCCTGCAGGCGGCCCAGGCTCGCGGCGAGATCGGTCTCTATGGCGGCCCCTACCCCGCCACCTTCTCTGGGCGGGATGTCTACTTCAACGCCACCCGCTATCCTGGCGACAGCACAGACCCGCTGGATTGGACCGCCGCCGAAATTCAGGGGCGCAAGGACGCTTGGACAATGTTCGAACTGTGGAAGGCTGAGCTGCCGGAGTTTGCCGAGGCCTATTTTATGACCAGCGGCCCCACCGCGGGCGCGCGGGAATCCCGGCGGATTGTCGGTGATTACGTCCTCACCGGCGACGACGTGGCCGAGGGACGTCGCCAGGACGATGTGGTGGTGCTCGGTTCCTGGCGGCTGGACCGTCACCCACCCAAAGAATCGGGCTACCATCACATCCCCTGGACGCCCCCCTACGACATCCCCTATCGCACCCTCCTGCCTAAAACTCTGGAAAATCTACTGGTGGCCGGGCGCTGCCATTCCGCCACCTCCGAGGCATTAGCTTCCAGCCGGGTCACGGCCACGGCTATGGGGATGGGCCAGGCCGCGGGAACAGCCGCGGCGTTGGCTGTGCAGGGCAAGCGCATGCCCCGGGAGATCGACATCCGTCAGTTACAGGCGCAGCTCACCCAGGCAGGCGGGATTCTGGCCGCGCCCGAAGCCGGGGATGTGGCTGTAGGCGATCCGAAATGGTGAATCGAAAATGAACAGTGACCCCTTGTCCAACCTACAGGCCGCAAGTATTGACGGCGTGCTGCTCTCTCTGGATCGGGTGATCGACTGGTCCAAACAGAACGGCAGTCGTCTGGGCTATTTCGCCGCGCTCTATCGCAAAGTCACCCGTGCCGTCAAAGCGGGCATTGCCGACGGCGCTTTCGAGGATGGCCGACGCATGGAGCGGCTGGATGTGATCTTTGCCAACCGCTATCTGGACGCGCTGGAACGCTATCGAACGGAGCGGGAAAGCACACCCCACGCCTGGCTGCTGGCCTTCGAGACGGCGGAGGAGTGGTGGCCGATTGTGCTGCAACACCTGCTGCTGGGGATGAATGCCCACATCAATATGGACCTGGGCATCGCCTCGGTGGGCTGTGTGCCAACCGGGCAGTTGGCGGGGGTGAAGGCAGATTTTTTCAAAATCAACGCCATTCTGGCTTCGCTGGTCCAGGAAACCCAGGAAGAATTGACGGTCGTCTGGCCCTGGCTGCGTCTGCTGGATCGTTTTGTGGGGGAGAGCGACGAGGGGCTGACGAATACGGGAATGTGGCTGAGCCGGGGTCACGCCTGGTTGCTGGCCGAAGAGCTGGCCCCGCTCCCCGCGGATGCCCAAGCCGTGCGCATCGCCGCACTGGATCGGGACGTGGCTGCGCTGGGCAAATTGCTTGTGCCACCGGGTCGGCTGCTGCGCCTGCTGCTCTGGCTGGTGCGCATCGGCGAACTGCGCTTTGTACCAACGATTATTGAGATATTAGAATGAGAGAAGATGTAGCATTGGGTGGGTGGTGCGTGGGACTGGTACACAAACTGCACACCACGTCAGTATCTATTGGCTTGCTTGCGCCCAGCAATTCCAAATTTGACAGAAATAGAACGCGGATGACGCTGATTGGACAGATCAAAGCGGATAAAAGCCAAAACCTGCGCCGTAAAATCCGCTCCATCCGCGTGATCCGCGTTCTATACTTGGAACTGCTGGCTTGCGCCGGGCTGTACAATGGAAGTCGTCCGCAAATGGCACAGATAGAATCCGTGTCCATCCGCGTTCATCCGTAGCTATTTTCAAAACAGGCAACATGACTGGCTGACACCGATAGGAATGAAAAGCGGACGCAGATTTGCGCAGACTTTATCAGCGTCCATCATTCTTTTCAGCGTGATCAGCGTCCAATTTACACATGAGGAGCAATAAATGCAGATCGGTGTCAGTTCCTACAGTTTTGTCCGTCTGGTCCGTTCCGGCCAGATGGCTCAGATCGATGTGATTGCCAAAGCAAAAGAGATCGGCTTCGATGCTATCGAATTTTCTACAATTGCCGTGCCCGAAGGCAGAAGCCTGCCCGCCTTTGCCGCTGAATTGCGCGCCGAGTCGGAACGGGTCGGCCTGCCGATTGTCAATTACACCATCGGTGCGGACTTCCTGCGCGGCTCCGGCGGGGATTTGCAGGCCGAGATCGAACGGGTCAAGCGAGAGGTGGATGTGGCTGAGATCTTGGGTGTACCGGGGATGCGCCACGACGCATCGGCTGGCTGGCCGCAGGATCACACAGGCCCCCGCAGCTTTGCCGCGGCCCTGCCCCGTCTGGCCGAGGGCTGTCGAGGGGTGACCGAATATGCGGCAGCCAAAGGCATTCGCACAATGGTGGAAAATCACGGCCAGTTCTGCCAGGAGAGCACGCGGGTGGAGCAGCTTGCCACGGCTGTGGCCCATCCCAACTTTGGCGTGCTGGTGGATATGGGCAACTTCCTCTGCGCCGACGACGAACCCACATCCGCGGGAGGGCGGCTGATGCCCTTCGCCTTTCACTGCCACGCCAAAGATTTCCATGTGAAGCCGGGCACAGATTTCGCCCCCGGTCAGGGCTGGTTCGAGAGTCGGGCAGGCAACTATCTGCGCGGAGCTATCATCGGCCACGGCAATGTGCCGGTGTTGCAATGTCTGCGGGTAATGCGACGCGATGGTTACGACGGCGTGTTGTCTGTGGAATACGAGGGGATCGAGGATGTGTTGTCAAGCATCCAGTTGGGACACGACAATCTGCGCCGGATGGTGGAAATGGTGGAGTCGGTGATGTAGGGGCACGAGGTGGGGCGGGCAAAATTTACGAACGGAGAAGAGGTACAACCGCCCCTCCTCATGCCCCTACGCTGTTCAATCTCTGGCAATTCCTGTAATACGAATGCCGCTGCTCTTAATTTTGTGGCGGATGTTGACGCCGATCAGCAGTGCGGTCAGACCTTCGGCCACCGATGCGTTGGCCAGGGGACCCGCGTCAATCCCGAACATTCCGGCTGCGTTGGCCAGTTCGATGGCAAGCGCTTTGGCCTCTTTGTCATCGCCGGTGACTAGAATGTCGCAGTCAACCGTATAGGAGAGATCCTTCAGGTGGGCTGCGCTCACATTCTGAAAGGCCGCGACCACCCGCACCCCTGCCCCCAACTGGGCCTGGGCCTCCTCCGCTGCACTGCCCCCGGTTGGCCGCCAGACGGTACTTACCTTTGGCGGTTTGAGCGGCACGCCCACAGTTACCACAACTTTCCCCTGGCAGCCCTCTACAATCTGGGCAATCGTCCCTTCCTGCGCAGCGTAGGGCACGCTGAGGACAATCAGATCCCCCGCGGTCGCAGCCGCACCGTTTTCAGCGCCGCTGATGGGTGCGCTGCCCGGCGGCAACTCTGCGCTCAGCTCCGCAGCTACGGTAACAGCCTTTTCCTGGCTACGGCTGCCAATAATCACAGGATAGCCAGCGGCGGCCCAGCGCACAACCAGTCCAGAGCCTTCCGCGCCGGTCCCACCGATCACGGCGAGGGTGGGTTTGGGAGAGGAAATTGTGGTCATAGAGATGTCCTATGGAGATTTCAGATGCTTAACTTCGTGCGGAAGTCGCGCCGCTGAATGGTGCGTTTTGGATCAATACTGAAAACGCCCGCTGGCATCGATCACCCGGATACGAAAATTGTCCACCAACGGGCGCAGACCATCGACCAGATTGCCCCACTCCTGGGAATAGATCATTCGGGACGCGGCTTCTTGGCTGTCCACCACACCGCCACCCATAATTTGAGGCGCATTGCCCCACAGGGTATACCAGGCGTCGGTAATGCGTAGCCCCAATTGGGCCATACCCGGCCCGAGCGTCTGCATCACATAACGCTGGCACTCCTCTTCCCGCCCTTCACGCATATCATAACTGATGAGGACTTTTACCATCGGTTTCCCCGCTAGAATGCTCAACTATAGTGGTCCACTTGCAAACTTTAGTATATCACATTCCGGGAGAGCCGCTGCAAGAAGGATTCCTTTGCATAGAGCAGCGAGCCAGCATTCTGCTTTAATACTTTGCAGAAACACGAAACTGTCTGTAGAATAGAGTGGGAACCAGACCGCGGTATGTGACGTCTATGCTGTGAATTCCCATACCTATGACACCTCAACGGCGGAAAAGGACAGACCCATGAACCCTACGTGGTCATTGCGGAACCATACATTCGGGCTACTATTCACACTTGCGCTTTTTGCTCTCCTGCTGGCCGGGTGTGAACCTGCATCGATTCCAGAAGCAGCAACCAGCACACCAGCACCGGCAACCACCCAAGCCGCAGGAGCCACGGCAGCCACAGCCACACCCAGGGCAAACACAGGTAATGCAGCCCCGGCTGTCCCCGCCCAAGCCGCCCAGCCTTCCGTGCAGACCAGCGAACCAATCCCAGCGGCAGATGCCACAGCCCCCAGTCAACTCAGCATCCCGGCGATTGACCTGGAAGTGCCCGTTATGGCTATGGGCTGGCAGGTGACTGAAGTAGCAGGCAATCGTACAACCGTATGGGTCCTCCCCGAGGACGCGCTGGGCTGGCACCCGAACAGTGTCGGGGCGGGTGCGGCTGGCAATCTGGTGATCTCAGGCCATCAATTGTTGGGCGCAGGGCTGCTGGCTTCCGTCGCGCTGGGCGAAGTAGCTGTCGGCCAAGAGATTTTGATCACCGATGCCGAAGGGAAAGTCTTTGTCTATCAGGTCAGCGAAATCAGCGAACCGATTGCGATTTCCGAAGAGTTGGCAAACGAGGAGAGTGTGGCCGCGGCCTGGACAGCTCAAAGCGGCGATGCCCGCCTGACGCTGATTACCGGATGGCCTGACTTTTCCTCGACCCACCGGATTTTCGTCACAGCACTCTTTGTGGGCGTCCAACCATAACCGGGCAGGAATGAGTGGTTATGACCCCCAATCCGCCACTGCTCTGTAGCGTCATTATTCCGGTCTACAATGGGCAAGCCACGGTTTTGCGCTCTTTGGATGGGCTGGTCCAGCAGACAATTCCCCTCACCTGCTTTGAAGTGATCGTCGTGGACGACGGCTCCACTGATGGGACAAAGGCAGTGGTGGAGGCGTGGATTGTCAGCCACGGTCTGACCCACTGGCGGCTGGTGAGTCAAACCAACGGAGGACCTGCCGCAGCCCGTAATCATGGGGCCAGGCTGGCTGTCGCGCCCCTGCTGCTCTTCACCGACGCCGACTGTGCGCCCCAGCTCCATTGGGTGGCGGCCCTGCTGGCGGCTTTCGAAGAAGCAGATGTGATGGGGGCTAAAGGCACTTATCTGACGGAGCAGACGGGCTTGACCCCCCGTTTTGTCCAGGCTGAGTACGAAGATCGCTATGACCGGATGCGTGGCAGCGAACGCATCGACTTTGTAGACACCTATTCCGCGGCTTATCGCCGGGATATTTTTCTGGAAAACGACGGTTTTGCCACCGTTTTCACCACCGCTAGTGTGGAAGATCAGGAATTCAGTTTCCGGCTGGCGGCTAAAGGCTATCGGCTCGTCTTCGTGCCGGAAGCCCAGGTCAAGCACATCCACGACGAAAATTTGGCCGAGTACTTTCGGCGCAAGTATTTCATCGGTTTCTGGAAATCCCTGCTCACCCGCTGGCATCCCGAACGGATGGTACAGGACAGCCACACACCGCCCGTCCTGAAAATTCAGATGCTGCTGTGGGGGGCGTTGCTGGGTTTGCTGCCTGTGGCCCTGGTCAGCCAGATTTGGTCGTTGGGCTTGCCGGTCTGGTGGTTGATGGCCGGGCTGCTGCTGCTCTTTTTGCTCTCGACCCTGCCTTTTCTGGGCAAATTGGCCCAACGCTCCTGGACTTTGGCGCTGATTGGCCCGCTGTTGCTGGCCGTTCGTTCCCTGGCTCTGGGGCTTGGCTATGTGGTGGGAACCGTCCACTTTGTGGGGACCCAGCCCGGCGCACCCCGGCCTGTCATCCCCGGCTGGAAACGGCTGATCAAACGGGGGATGGACATTGTGGGCGCGCTGGTGGGTCTGCTTCTGGGCGTGCCGCTGATCGTAATCGCAGCGATTGCGATTAAATTGGACTCGGAGGGTCCGATCTTTTATCTGCAAACCCGGGTCGGCGAGCACGGACGGCACTTTCGCATTGCCAAATTGCGCAGTATGCAGGCCAATGCCGAAGAACGGCTGAGCGAGTATGTGGACTTGAACGCGCTGGAGGAGCCGGCCTACAAACTCGTCAACGACCCCCGTGTCACCCGTGTAGGTCAGGTGTTGCGGCGCAGCAGTCTGGACGAATGGCCGCAGTTTTGGAATGTCCTCCAGGGGGATATGAGTCTGGTGGGTCCCCGACCGGAAGAGGAGCGGGTGGTGGCGCTCTACAACGATTTTCAGCGTCAACGGCTGCTGGTAAAGCCGGGGCTGACCGGCCCAATGCAAGTCAACGGACGGGGCGATCTGAAATTGTCCAAACGGATCGCATTGG
>CAMDQF010000009.1 GCA_945905745.1 Litorilinea aerophila | reverse complement strand
GAATGTATCCATTCAGATAGAGCCGGTCGATGCACTCAATATCCAGCGTCACATGTTCTTTGAGTATCTCATTTGCCTTTGTCATAGCCGGTCTCCTTTGTGCCCAGCTTATGTCACTCACCCTTTTTTCGCAAACTACCCGTATCTACTGACCTGACTCGTCGGTTTGAGGCGTAGCTTCGCTAGTACACTGCGGCGTAAATAGACCCACGATTCGTGCGATGCGTGGTGCGTGGTGCGTGTACTGGTACACGAACTACGCCCACGTCAGTATCTATTGGCTTACTTGCGCCGGGCTGTACTAGCGATTCGATAGCAACGGGAACAGAGGCAGATGAACCGGATCATCCGTTACCAGGGCGCAATCGTACAGGACGACCATCTGCTGCTGATCCGCCATCGCGCACACGACACAGGCAAAAGCATTTGGCTCTTTCCTGGCGGAGGGATCGAAGAAGGCGAAAGTGAGGAAGAATGTGTGGAGCGGGAAATGTGGGAAGAGACAAGTCTGCGTGTATCGGTGGAGCGGCTTGTGTTGGATGAACCAACTCGTCACGCCGTTGGTTACAAACGACGCCGAACTTATCTCTGCTCAGTGATGTCGGGCATAGCCGCACCGGGATATGAACCGGAGGAAGATGCAGCCGCGGCCTATGGCATTGTGGAAGTCGCATGGTTGGACCTCCGCGACGAAAGAGCGTGGCCGGCACTGGCAAAATCGGATGAAATCACCTATCCTCAGTTGTGTTCTGTGCAACGGGAATTAGGCTACCTTTGATGAGTGACCTCGCATTTGCCTACTGGCAGTCGCCTGTCGGGTTGATAGAATTCGGCTGCTCGGTTGCCGGACTGACTGGACTTAACTTTGTGGATGGTCCGCGCCATCCAGTGTCGGAGACCAAACTTCTCGCCGACGCGACCGAACAGATCGAAGCCTATTTTGCGGGAACCCTCACCGCCCTCGATCTGCCCCTGGACCTGCGGGGCACGGAGTTCCAGCGTCGGGTCTGGGCGGAACTGCTCACTGTCCCTTTCGGCCAGACCGCCACCTATCTTGCCATTGCCCTGGCCCTGGAAAATTCCCAGGCCGTGCGTGCGGTGGGCGCGGCCAACGGCCAGAATCCGGTTTCGATTGTCGTGCCTTGCCACCGCATTATCGGCAGCGACGGCAAACTCATCGGCTACGGTGGCGGACTCTGGCGCAAGGAGTGGCTGCTGCGCCACGAAGGCAGCCTGCTGCTCTAAAAAAGAACACGGATCGGCAGGATTTGCACGCCACAAGCGCAGAAAGCTGACCGAATCGCCTTCGGGAAATCTGTGTAGATTCGTCCCCTCTGTGGTATCCGATTGACAACCCAGCCATTCACCCAACACGCAGGCATCTCGGTTGGGTTTTCACCGCAGAAATGACAGGCCATTCAGCGATCCCCGGCGGCGAGAACCCAACCTACGTCTTGCGCACCAGCCACCCCATCACCGCCACCGCGGGCAGAAAGAGGGCCAGCATCGCCGTCGTTAGGCCGATGGCTTGGGCCAGCAGCCCGAAGAGGAGAGGCAGGGGGATGAAGGCGAAGAGCGAGCCGACCGCAGTCACCGCGCCGGCCCGACCCGGCGCGCTGGTCAGCGCCGCGGCCTTGGCGATGGGCCAGTACATGGAAAAGAAGAAAGTGAGAGGAATCATCAAGACAAAGCGGCTCCACACACCGGGGAGCAGTAGCCAAAGGGGGAAGAGCAGAGCCACCGCCACTGTCACCACCCGCAGCACGTGGCCCGCCTCGGCCCGGGCCCGCCAGCGGTCCAGAGCCAAGAGACCGATCACCCCCACGCCCATCTGCCCGGCCACATAGACGCCGATCAGCGCCTGAGACATCCCCACTTCTTCGGCCAGCCAGACTGTGCGCAGAATGAAGGGCGTCTCCAGCAGATCGAAGAAGAAGTGGAAGACAATCCAGCGGCGTGCCTCCGGGCTGGCGAGGACTTCCTGCACATTGCCAGCCAGGGTGGACCAGAGGGGGAGACCCTCTTCTTGATGGATGTGGAACGAAGGTGGGAAGCCTGTGCGCACGATCGCCGCTGCGTAGACGAGCGCGCCGCCGCCCATCCCTGCCAACAACCAGCGCCAGTCCCACCCCAGCCAGAAGACGAGCACCACCAGCAGGGGCGCCAGGGCTGCGCCGCTGGTATCGAAGAGGACCGAACGGGTGTAGGCCCGGTCTGGCGCAGTGGGGTAAGCTTCCACCACCAGCACATCCCCCGTGTGGGTCAGGGGACCGCCGGTCGCGCCGTAGAGGGCAAAGGCCAGGAGCAGCAGGGCAAAGGTGGGGGCTAGGCCGATAAAGAGGATGGAAAGTCCCACGCCCGCCGCGCCCAGCCCCATCAGCCATTTGCGATCCCACACATCCAGCAGCAGGCCGTGGATGGGGTCGATCACCTGACTCGTCCACTCCATCACCTGACGGAGCAGACCGATCTGGGCCAAGCTCAACCCCAGCACCTGTTGGATAGTCGGCATCAGCACATCGGGCAGCCCGCCCAACAGCTCGTCGCTGAAGCGTCCGCCATAGGCAAGAAAGACTTGCCAGGTGGAGAAGCGGGGATTGCGGGGGAGAGAGAAGATGCGGGGCAGGGGCATGGGTAGGGAGGGGATTGGGGACTGGGGACTGGGAATCGCTCAGTCTCCAATCCCCAATCCCCAGTCCCTTTTCTAAGCCGGAACCGGTTCGTAGTTTTTCAGCCGCTGTAAGGTCTGCTCATAGATTTCAAAATGTTCGCCTTCGTTCTCCTCCGGGTCCACATATTTCAGCCACATAGCCTGCTCTGGATTCTCGCCAGCCAACAGGCGGCGACTCTCACGCACCCGGCCTTCCGGGCTGTGCCACTTAACTTCGCCCTGCTGTAGCAGAATGAACTCGCCAGGGTAGGCTGTGTGGAAGAGTTTCTGGTTGTCCCGATAGAAAAGGGCCTGCTCACACATCGTTTTCAGCCAGGAGTAGCACATCTCCGGGCCGTCGGTCTGGATGGAGTAGAAGCTGCCCTCGGGCTGGCGGGGAATCTCCGTCTGAAAATCGATCTCGTCCAGATTCACCGTGCCGTAGCCGCCATCCGCCGCCATCTTCACCGAGTTGCGATCCCGGTGGAAGGGGGGCGTGGGCCAGTCGGAGGCCGGGTCGTGGCCCATTGTGTGCATCAGGCAGGCATCGGTAGCGATGACGTGATCCCCAGCCATAATGCCGTTGACCACCCGGCCCTGATGGACGCCGGTTGTGGCGTCCACGCCGCTGTGCCACTCCTGGCCGGCCTGACCCACCAGCGCGTCCACAATACAGAGCGCGGGGTCGAAGAGCTTGCCCAGGTCCGCCAGGTGATAGGGCATACGCACCAGGTGGTGGTAATAGGTGCGGGGCCGCCCGCCGTGGAATTCCCCTGGCATCAGGCCAAAGAGGTTTTTCAAAACGCCGGTGACGCCCATAAAGGCGTGGTTTTTGATCAGGGCCACGGAGATCAGTTCGTCGGCCTCGGCACAGGCTTCCATCACCTGATATTTATCGAACATCAGCCCGCCGCCGGGCACATCCACCCAGCGGAAGGGGGGCTGTGTGCCGTCAAAGTATTTCACATCGAACTCTTTGAGCAGGGGAGCGATTTGGGTCGTATCCTCAATCGTCTCGCCGTTGTACATTGTGTAAAAGCTGACATCTACACACCAGAGCTCGGCGCTGGTCATCTCCCGCAACAGGCGCAGGGTGGCCCGGACCACCGCATCGCTCACCAACTGCTGCCGGTGGCGTTCGTTGTACATCACCACATTTTTGGTGGCCTTGTCCTGGTTGAATTTGATGGCGATGGTCTTAGCCGCACGCAGCCGCTCCCAGGAGCGGTGCAGGGGTGCGGTGGCGGCTTTCAGGGCCTGGTAGACAGTTTCGTCGTCCGCCATATAGTCGCAGTGGACGCCGCGCACGCTGTAATCTTTGGGGGAGGTGGGCATTGGGGGTGGCTCCTTACTGATGGGATAAATAGTGTCAATTCAACCGCTTCGGTTTACCCGAAGAAGCTGGCCGGTCAATGTTTTCTGTGAGTCGATTGCGTAGTGGATGCGCCTGGCTTGACCGGTAAAGTCGCGGTCAGTGGTACAGAGAATGATGCCGCTATGTTGGCTGGATTGGAGATGCAAGCGGAGAAAATCCTTGCGATTGATCGTCAAAACGGCCCGCCCCTGTGCGTGAGCGAATGCCAGCACTTCTTCGTCTGGAATCGCCTGATTATCCTGCGCCGCCTCCTGCACAGTCAAAACGTCGTGCCCAAGCCGTCGCAATTCTCGCACTACAGGAAACGGAAAGTTTTCGTTGGAGTAGAGAAGCACCACCGCTTATGCAGCCTCATTTTCGACTATTTCCCTGGCAATTTCGTCAGGATGGGTGCGGTAATAGGCCAGCGCATTGGCGAGGTCATCCGTGCTGATAGTTGGATATGCCTCTAACAGCTCGGCCTGATTGACGCCCAACTGTGTGTATTGGACAATTGCCCAAACTGGAATGCGTGTGTCCGCAATACGCGCTGAACCGCCACAGATGCCCGGTGTGCGCTCGATACCGGGCATCGGTTCCTCCAAATCCTGGGCAAGCAGACCAATCAGTCGTAACTTCTCCTGACCGGTCATGGCTGGAATCAATTTCTTCACCCGCTCGAAGGTTGTCATTCCCTTAACTCAACTTTCGCAGCTTCATCCGCATTCTTAAAGATAGTATAGCAGAAAATCTGGAATGCTCCACCTGTCCAGAATCAGCGGAATCCATTCAAACCCTTAAAATCAGCGTCCGCTTTTTTTTCGTTTCTGCCATTCCAGCACCGGTGCAGCGTATTTCACCTTCTCCTGCACAAAAATTCGGGTCACATCCCACATTGTGCTCTCGCCAAAGAAGTGCTTCCGGTATTCCCCTGTTTTCAGAAAGCTCTCCTCCCCGGCCAGCAGACTGAGACGCAGTTTGTTGGCGGGCAGATGATTCTTGCCCTCCAGCAGGCGGCGGAAGGCCAGGGGCAGCCAGCTAATTTCGGCAAAGATGGCCCGAATGGCGGCGGCGGTGCGCTCCACCGCCGCCTCGTCCTGGGAATCGCAGCCCTCGATGAGGCTGTCGATCTGGTCGGCGATGGGGGCAAATTCCGAGAAGCCTCCCCCAGCCAGCTTCAGGGGCGCGCTCAGACGGAAATAGTCGTCCCGGCTCTGGGCCTGGGCCCGGATGCTGTTGAGTTTCACATACTCCGTGTAGGCTCCCAGCAGCCAGACAATGCTGTAGACCTCCCACAGCTTTGGGTGGGCGAAGGAGCGGAAAGAGTTGGCGACCAGCCGATCATTCGTACGTACGTAGGCCAGTGTCTGCTCTTCCAGTCGACCGAAAGCGGAAGCGGAATAGTCCCCCGTCTCCTTTGCCTTCAGCAGCAGATGGGCGCAGAGGGCCGTACTCATGGAAGTCACGTAGAGCCCTTTGGAAAAGAGGGGGTCGATGAAGCCCGCGGCGTGGCCCAGCAGACAGAAGCGATCGCCCACCACCCGTTTGGACGAGTATTGGATGCGGGGTGTACGGGTCCAGGCCCGCACGGAACGGGCGTTGGCAAATTGGGCAGCGATGCTGGGGAACTGGCCGATAAAGGCGTTGAACTCCTCCTCCGGGCTGAGATCAGGCCGCTCCGGGTGGATGCGGGGGTCCAGCAGAAGGCCGACGCTGCACAGGGGATTGGTGGACTGGGGGTGATTGTTGAAGGGGATGACCCAGAGCCAGCCCCCCCGGAAGATGTGATGCAGTGTCCCTTCGCTCAGTCGGTAGGGGATACCGTACTCCTGCACCGACTCGCCCACATCGTTGTAGCAGGGTACATTGACCATATGGGTAAAGATCGTGCGGGAATGGGTACGCATCTCCATATCCCGCAGGCCAAAGCGCTCGGCCAGAATGGAGCGGAAGCCGCCCGCGTCCACCACATAGGCCGCCCGATAGCGCTCTCCTGCGGCTGTGATGACCGTCGCGCCCGCAGCGTCCAGTTCTATCTCCTTTACCGGCGTCTCTTGCAAGACTTCCGCACCGTAGGCCACTGCGGTCGCCGTGAGAAAGGCATCCGTGTCCTGACGGAAGAGGTGCATTTCGTGGCCGTGGGGTTGGCGGGGGATGACCGCTTGCAGGCTGTGGCGCTTGTCCTGGGGCTGGCCTGGGCTGTGGTGCAGATAGCTGAAGTGGCGTTTCACCCCGTGGGATGTTCCAGCCAGCTTAAAGTAGTTTTCCGAGCTGAAATAGGCCAGCTCTGGCACGTCGAAAAGCGACGCGGTGGCCCGCAGCACTTCGGATGTTTCCAAAATCATCGACTCGCCGATGGCAAATTTAGGGTGGCTTTTGGCCTCAAAGACCACCACCCGCTGGCCGTGGCGGGCCAGGATGGCGGCCAGGGAAGAGCCGGAAAAGCCGGAGCCGATAATCGCTACGTCGTAGGGGGTCTTTTCTTCTGTCAGCATGGGCGGCTTCTTTCGGAACGGTGGAATGGGTGCGCAGCTCTATTTTCAACACAATGCTGCCTGACCGCAAATCTGCACGGAGGATTTGGGGTTGAGTATAGCGGAAAGTGGCGCGCCAGGGTGTGAGGAGGAATCCATCACCTCCCGGCACAGACAGGCAAGGAAACAGACCTGCCAGGTTGTACTAAACCTGGCAGGTCTGTTTCCTTGCCTGCCATTCCCCTATCTTCCCGCTATACTTTCTCCTCTACGCACCCAAGCGAGAGCGTGGGAACTGCAGCGGGGCGCCCTCACCCCCGGCCCCTCTACCTGCCAGTGCGTTTTTGCGTGGGTGTGCGGGTCGGGCTGGGAGAGGGGTGTCGTTGATGGGGATCCGGCGGATTGCGGCGAGGCCGGGTCGATGTTGCCCTCACCCCCGGCCCCGGCCCCTCTCCCAGCCGCGGTGTTGGTGGCAGGGTGTGCGGGTCGGGCTGGGAGAGGGGTGTCGTTGATGGGGATTCGGCGGATTGCAGCGAGGCCAGGTCGATGTTGCCCTCACCCCCGGCCCCGGCCCCAGCCCCGGTGTCGGTGGCAGGGTGTGCGGGTCGGGCTGGGAGAGGGATGTCGTTGATGGGGATTCGGCGGATTGCAGCGAGGCCGGGTCGATGTTGCCCTCACCCCCGGCCCCGGCCCCAGCCCCGGTGTTAGTGGCAGGGTGTGCGGGTCGGGCTGGGAGAGGGGTGTCGGTGATAGGGATCCGGCGGATTACGGCGAGGCCGGGTCGATGACGAACGCAATACTACGTACCAGCGCAAGGTCTAACGGATAAGCGTTATCTGTTCGTCCTGCCCATGAGACGTGAATTCAGGTCGAGTACTCTCACGGCTCAGGTTTCGGACCGCACCTTCTGGCTTCGCTACCCTACGCAATACTCAATACGCAATCCGCTACCTGCCCATCCTCTCCCGTGCGTCGCTGGCATAGAGCAGCGAAAAGGCCGGGTTGATCTCCAGGGCAGTTTGCAGGTGCTGACTAGCCATTTCGTTGTCACCCAATGCCTGGGCGATGACACCTGCGTGGTAGTGGAGCAGGGCATCCCGTGTGCCCAGACGCAGACTCTCGGCGCTGTAGGGCTGGGCTTCGGCGTCCAGCCCGTTGCGGTGTAGTGCCCAGGCCAGGGCGTCGGCGGCATAGATACTGGGCCGGGCAGCGTAGGCTTGCCGGGCCAGGGCCAGGGCTGTGGCCGGATCGCCGTAATCCGCCTCGAAGAGGGCCAACTCCAAATCGACCGACATCCCCCCGGCCTGATTCAACTGTTGTATGACACCCACCAGCCCATACTGCTCGGCTGCCTTCTCTGGCTGTCCGGTCAGCGTGTAAAGATCGCCCAGGGGAATGGCAAATTCGGGCAGAGGAAGCCTGTCGAGAGCCTGGCTGTAGAGGCGAATCGCGGCAGTCGTATCGCCCTGGGCGGCAGATACCCGCGCTCGCCCGGCCAACGCAAAGGGGTAGGCGGCGTGGCTTTGCAGCGCTGCCTGGTAGTACTCCTCGGCCTCCTGCCACTCGCCCAAGCTGAAGTGAAGATGTCCCACCTGTACAGCCGTCCAGCGCCAACTTTCCGTGCCAGGCACGGCCACCTCCAGCGCCCTCTGCATGGCCTGGATAGCCCCTGCGCTGTCGCCGTTCAGCTCGCGCAGATAGGATGCCCGGCTGAAAGAAGCCACCCCAGGCCGCAGATCGACCATCGCCTGCCCCTTTGCCAGGGCCTCGTCATACCGCCCCAACTCCACATTCGCATCCACCAGCAGGCCGATGGCTTCGACGCTGTGGGGGGCCACAGCCAGGACGGCCTCGGCCCAGGGGATGGCGGCGACAAAGTCGTGACGGGCCAGGGCCAGCATTCCCATTCCCACCAACGCGTCCGCCTGCTTTTCATCCCGGCTCAGGCTGGCTTGAAAGGCTGCCTCGGCCTGCTGATAGTGGGATGCGTCGCCGTCTTCCCGCACCTGTTGCAGGTGGGCCAGACCCAGCCCGGCGTAGGCTGCGGCGTCTTCCGGGAAGAGTTCCAGCCGCTTCTGCAAACGGACGATTTCGGCGTAGGGGTTGTAGTCCACCGGGGCAGGCGCGGCGGATGATTGGAGCGGCGCGGCGCCCTGGGCGAGGGTGCGTACCAACAGGATGATTACCAACACAGCCAGCGCCCAGAGCAGGCGACGCACACCCGGGTTTCCCAAAAAGCCACTGCTATCTGTCCACAAACCGGTCATTTCCTGCCCCTTATCAATACAGAAGGGTGAATGGGGAGTGCGGAACGGGGTTTCGTCGAGCATACTGACGCCTCTCCCATTCCGCACTCTCCATTCCTCATTCAGAACTCTACTTCTCTCGTCGTCGTGCCCACCAGAGGGCCGGGACTGTCACCAACAGCAGCGCCACAGGCACGCCTGCCGTGGCGGCCACACCTGCGCCCTGAATGCTGTTCATCGCTTTCTGAATCAGCGGGATAAAGACGCCCAACACCGGGTTGGTGTGCAGGTGGCTTTGGCCGGAATGGGCCTGGGCCACGTAGGGGAAGACAGAGCGGAAGGGCTTGTCGTTGGCGTCAATGCCATCGGTCAGCACGCCGATCAGCCCTGGGGTGAAAGTGAAGGGGGTACGCGCATCCAACACCCCATAGGCAGCCCCAGCCACGGCCAGCAGTTCGATCTCCACCACATCATCCGCCAGACGGCGGCCATTGGGGAAGCCACAGGCGTCGCCGCCCAAGACACCCAAACGGCTGGGTGTGGGGCTGCACGTATCCCCGCTGATGGCGGTATTGATGCGCAGCATCTCGGCAGGGGTCACGGTTTTGGGCCGATTCACATTGAAACCTTTGGGCAGGGTCGCCGCACCATTTTTGGTTTGGATGGTAAAGGGATTCTCCAGCACCATACCGGTCAGGAAGATGTCAAAAATGTCACCGCGGCCTGTGCGGGGTGAACCGGCTGTATAGTCGGTATCACAGTCGTTGCCCGTGTCACCCGGCAGCGGCACCCCGTAGAGGCCACAGAGCAGGTTGCCGATTTCCGGGTCTTCCACACTCTCTTGCAGCAGACCGTAGACAGTCAGATCGACCGAGGGCGCAATCGCGTTGAAGGTGTCTTTCAGACCGACGGGTAGCACCACTTCGTTGGTCAGGGGCATTCCCAGCCGGGAAACCTGCGTCCACGTGGCCGCATCTTCGGCCCTGGCGATGTTCATCCCCTGGCGGCGGGAGCCGGCCCAGACACCCACCACCGGGTCGGCGTTGCGGGTGACGCGGCTGATCGGCACTTCGATGACCAGAGAATGGACATTGAAGCCGGAGAGCGAGTCAACCGGAATGTTGTTCTCTTTGCTGTAGCCGATGGGCGAACCCTGGCCGCGCAGCGTGAGCAGATCGAAGACCTGCAAATCCACGAAGAAGGGATCGTCAGTCTGCCCGGCGAAGATGTCAATTTTGTGGCCGTTGCCCGAGTCTGTATAGCTGTAGATGGCGGCCTGTTCCAGCGCGTTGTAGTCCGGCGTGGATTTTGTGCCGATGTGGGCGGGTGCCACCGGTTTGTTGTCGATCAGTGTGCTGATGTGGTTGTCTGTCTGGCGCGCCGTGTCAGCGGGTTGCATACCAGGGGTGAAGTATTCCGTCACCGAATAGATCTGCGTCCGATTCCAATTCACACTGCTCAGCGAGTCGATGGGGCCGGTGTTGTACAGGAATGTGTCGGGGTTCTTCTGCATCACTTGGCTGTACAACGTATAGGTCACATCCGCGGTGGCGTTGCCGTCCATGTCCAGATAGATGTCATAGTAGACTTTGTCGTCCCACTCGTAGTAATTGGGGCCGCCTTCGGGGCCTTCAAAGGGAATCCAACTGGCGACCAGCACTAGCCGGGTGGGGTCGTTGGGCGAAACAAAGGCGTAGGTGTCTGTATTGTCGGCGAAGGGGTCTTTGGAAATCAGCGGTGCTTCCCGGTGGCTGGATGCTTTCGCATTCTGGCCCACGGCGAGCAACACAGCGGCCAGCAGCACAACCGGGACGAGCAACAGGCCGGTGAACGTGCCCAGGCGACGCAGCAAGGAAGATTTGGATTGCATACGATTTTTCTCCTTTGTGGAACGGATGGAGGGAGAGCCGTCGATAGTGAACGGCTTCCCGACGAAAATTAGATGCCCAGCAGACCGGTTTGCAGCAGCGCCTGGGCAGTGATGCCCCCACCCGCCAGGGTGATGAAGAGGCTGCTGGCAACCGGGGCCAGGCGAAGAAAGCGCCCACTCTCAGGGACATATCGGACGAGCTTGCCGGCGTGGACCATCAGAATGCCGATGAGAGTGAGAACGCTTGCCAAACCGAAACTGAAAACGACGATCAGCAGCAAGCCAAAGGCCACCCGTTGCAGGGCGATTGCGCCCAACATCACCACCAGCGCCGAAGGACAGGGCAGCAGCCCGCCCGACACACCCAACGCCAGCAGACTGCGCCAGGTGATGGGTGCGCCGTCGCTCCCTGGCGGCAGATGGCTGTGGCTGTGATCGCCGTGGCTATGAACCTCGTGACTGTGTGGGTGATCGCTGTGGGTGTGTGGGTGATCGTGCGAATGATCGTGGGCTTGGTCGTGATGTACGTGGGCTGTTGTCCTGGCTGGGCGCAGACGCTGCCAGATCATCGACACGCCGATACCCACCACCAGCAGGCCAGAGAGCACGCCCAGCCACGGATAAAGCTCTTCGGGCAGAATATAGCGGGAGGCAAAGAGGGTGATCAGCCCCAGAATGAAGACACCTGCGGTGTGGGTTAGCGTCGTCGTCAGCCCCAAAAAGAGGGCATGGCGGGCCGAGCCCCGGGAGCCAACCAGATAGGCCGCCACAATCGTTTTGCCGTGGCCGGGAGAGAGTGCGTGCGCGCCACCCCAGACAAAGGCAGCCAACAACGCCAGCAGCAGGCTGACTGGCCCGCTGATGGGCAGATTGATCAGTTCCGCGAAGGGGTCCGCAGCCGAGGTGGATGGGGCTGTCACCAGCATTCCGGCCTGGGCGACATCGCTGGCTGCGCCGCTGGAAGGCGCTACGCCATCAATCTGAAAGGTGGCGCTATTGACCCGCGGCGGCGATTGGAGTAGCTCCTGGGGATAGGCGCGCAGCTCTTGGCTGATCTCTTGGCTGGGCGCAGTGGAAGAAAGCAGATTCCTGCCTTCCTCGGCCACCACAACCACCTCCTGCCAGCCCACTTTGCCGGGAAAGTTGCCGTCGGCAAAGGCAGCGTCCCAGACTGTAGCCGCTGGCAAGAGAGCCGCATAGCGGAACTCCAGACGCAATGTATTCAGACCGCCCTGGCCTGGCGTAAAGGCAAAGTGGCTGTCGTTCACCTGCCATAAAATTCTCTCGCCGTTCAACGTCAAGGCCAGGTTCCCGGCCAACCGTTCGCCTGCCGTGGCCAGATAGTCTGCCTGTTCCGTCTCGTCGGCCTCGCCATCGCCGTTGCGGTCGATGGCGCTCATCTCCTGATAGGTGGGGATCTCGGCCATATCCAAAATGTAGAGCAGACGCACTGTATCCTGGCCGACTGTCACTTTGCTGTAGCGGTTGACAGTGAAATTGCCCAGGGGGTGGGCCAGTGTACTGGTCAGTGTACTGGCCAGTGTACTGGCCGTTCCGATCACCACCAGCAGCAGGGCTAGTGTGACTGCACGACTGATGCGCTGGACGGGTCTGCTTCGCATGGTGGCCATTAACTGCTCACTTTCGCACGCTTGTCGGGAGAAGTGTCTGTGTATGTTGCGTACTGCTATTCGTTCTGACGCAGGCCGTATTGCTTTGGATCTATCGAATTTGAGAGAAATCCAAAATGGCCTGGAATGAATACAGTCTCGCGTGGGCGACTGTTCAGATTCCAGGCCAAAGAGTGTTCAATTATTGGTCAGAATGAAAGTAAAGAGGCTATACAGCCCGACGCAAATAAGCCAATGGATTCCGACGCGGTGCGCAGTTCGTCTACCAGTTCACGCACCACGCACCAGGAAAACCACTGGCCGAATTAGGTCGGGCTGTACTAGGCTGGGCGTCGGCGTCTCTGCCACCAGCCGCTGACAAAATAGCCGATCAGCAGCAGGTCAAGCGCGATTTCGATGGGGCTGAAGAGGTCGCCGTAGTGGTTCCGATCCCAATAGCTGACCGGGCTGGCGAAGCGGGTTTGGAAGTCGAAGGGAAAGAAGAGCAGTGGGCCGTCGTGGTGGTGGGTGAGAATATCCAGGGCTGTGTGGAAGGCCGCGGCCAGGGCAAACCAGAGCAGCCAGTTGCCCCATTTCAAGCCCCGGCGCTGGAGTAGCAGGCCCACAGCATAAATTGCGGCCAGAACAAACGGGGCGTGGAAAAAATTGTGGGGAACAATCCAGAGGGGGTCGTTGAAAAAGAGGCGGTCATATTCGGCCATGGCCGCGCTGGTCATTCCGCCTTCCGCCAGCGCGGAAAAGAGGCCAAAGATGATACTCAATACAAAAAGGGGTACATCGGGCAGAAACGATCCCAGCAGAAATGCACCTGTGTGGACCACATATCCCCGCTTTTTTAGGGGACCAACCAGCGCTGCCGTCATCAGAAAATGAGATTGGGTCTGCATCGGCTCTCTTTAAGCAAACTCGTCCGCGGCCTTGTCGGCAAAGGACTTGCGGCCCGGCGCATCTGTGCTCCCGGATGTGACACGCTTGGGCTTGCGTCCTCTGCGCTGTTTTCTCTTTGGTAGAGCGTCCGGGTCGGCCACCTCGGCCTGTGTGATGACCGGATAGGCGGCCATCAGCGCCACATCCTCCGGGTTGTCCTCGAAATAGATGCGATCCCGGTGCAGGGCGCGGGCGAAGTCGTCTAGCCTTAGAGCGTCCACAACCTCATCCGGGCGGCCTGTGGCGCCCGAGCGCTGTTGCACACGCAGAAAAATGCGGTGTTCTTCGGTTGCCAGGTCGTAGCCTTCATAGCGCATCTCGAAAATCAGGGGGCGCAAATTGTAGCGATACTTCGCCCCGCCCCGCTCCCGCTGTCGCCAATCCTCGCTTTTGGCCCCAAATTCGTCGATGCGGGCCTGAATCAGCCCATCAGCAATCTGCCCCGGCTCGGCAAAAAGCACAATTGTGTAGTCAGCGCCGATAGTCAGCCCTTGCAGAGCCTTCGCCTTCAAGTCAACCTCTTCCAAACCGTGCAGCAATGCGCCCGGAGGCAGTTTCTCCCGGATGCGCTCGGCCAGCTCGCCCAACTCTACCGGCGGGCTGAAAGTGACATCCACCAGTTCGGCCCGACCCGTCATACCCAGGCCCAGGGGCGCGGCGAACTGGATGTGGGGCTGGGGGTTGAAGCCCTGTTTGTAGAGCAGGGGCAGGTCGGCCCGTCTCAGGGCACGTTCCCACAGGCGGAACTCGTCCTGGTGGCCGATAAATTTGATGGCCTCGCCCTTTTCATAGGTCAGGCGGACGCGCTGGCGGGGAAGTTCGTTGTCGTCGGTCATTGTATGTCCTGATTGAGATTGGAAATTAAGAGATTGGAGATTGCGTAAGGGACGTTTGACGCCCTACACAATCTCCAATCTCTTAATCTCATCTTTTTCTACCCTCTCCCCACATACGGCATCTTCGACGCCATAACTGTCAGGAAGAGGACGTTGGCTTCCAGAGGCAGGCTGTCCATATAGACAATGGCTTTGGCGACCGCGTCCGAGTCCATGCGCGGTTCCACCATCATTGTGCCATTGGCCTGGGGTACGCCGCCGGTCATGCGTTCGGTCATCTCCGTGGCTGCGTTGCCGATGTCGACCTGGCCAGCCACAATGTCATAGGGCCGCCCGTCCAGGGCCAGGGATTTGGTCAGGCCGGTGATGGCGTGTTTGGTGGCTGTGTAAGGAGAGGAGTTGGGCCGGGGTGCGTGGGCCGAGATGGAGCCGTTGTTGATGATACGCCCACCCATGGGCTTCTGGTTTTTCATCATCCGAAAGGCTTCCTGCGCGCAGAGGAAGCTGCCGGTCAGATTCACATCTACCACTGCCTGCCAATCCGCCAGGGGGATTTCGTCGAACTCGTGGCGAGGGGAACCCCGGCCTGCGTTGTTGAAGAGCAGATCCACCCGGCCAAAGCGCTCGGCGGTGGCGGCAAAGAGGGCGCGCACCGACTGTTGGGACGCGACATCTGTGGGCACGGCCAGCGCCCGGCTGCCTGCGGCACCAGCCTCGGCAATCGTCTGTTCCAGCACATCGGCCCGACGGCCCGCCAGAACGACCGCATAACCCTCGTCCAGTAACGCCAGCGCGGTCCGTTTGCCGATCCCCGATCCTGCGCCGGTGATGACGGCGACTTTTTCGTTTGCCTTCATTGCATAGTTCTCCTGAGAAAAAGTTGATTGGTTGATTGGTTGATTGGGTGGTAGGCGCGACTGGTCCGCGAACGAACTAAACTACCAGGCAACCAACGGCTACCTGCAATCGTCGCTGATCTTCGCCGATCGCGCAAATGCGCGAAATCAAGAACGCTGCCCGTGAGATTGAAAAATCCCAAAAACCTGCCCGCATACATCGGGAACAAACCACTGGGGTCAAGCGTCTGTATCAGCGATGGGCCGCGTGGGTTCATCAGAAACAGACAACAAAAAAACAAGGAGATTCCCCATGAGAAAGAGTTCGTTTGGTATTGCAGGATTGGTACTGGTGTTTGCATTGGTGGCTGGGGTTGTACTGGGCCGGGGTAACTTTGCCCCCCAGATCGCCCAGGCCCAGATGGAAGCGATGGATCACCCCCGCACAGTCACCGTTGTGGGAGAGGGCGTTGTGAAGATCAAGCCCGACATCGCCCAGCTAAATATCGGCGTGGAAGTGGTGAAACCGACAGTCAAGGAAGCCAGCGCCGAGGCCAATGAGATTATGGATGCGGTGTTGGCGACCCTGACCGAAGCCGGTGTAGAAGAGAAGGATATTCAGACCAGCGGTTTTAGCATTTGGGTCGAGCGGGTCTACGGGCCGGATGGCTCTTTCGACGACGAGCAGAACCGCTATCATGTGAGCAACAGTGTCTTTGCCACCCTGCGCGACTTGGACAGCGTAGGTGCAACCCTGGATGCGGCCATCGAAGCTGGCGCCAACAACATCTACGGCGTCACCTTTAGCCTGGACGATCCCAAGAGCATCGAGTCCGACGCCCGGGCCAAAGCCGTGGAGAACGCCAAAGCCAAAGCTGAAGAGTTGGCCGGTCTGACCGACGCGACAGTCGGCGCGGTAGTGAGCATTAGCGAAGTGATCGGCCAGGGCGGCGGTTACTTCGGTGGCAACTTCGCTGCCAACCAGATGCAGTATGGTGGCGGTGGCGGTGCTGGCGCTGGTACATCCGTCAGCCCCGGCGAGTTGAGCCTCTCCATGCAGTTGCAGATTACGTATGAGTTGAAGTAAGACGGGCTTTTAGCCATTAGACGAGTGAAACGAGAAACGTGAGATCAATCGAATGATCTCACGTTTCTCGTTTCACGTTTCTTTAGCTGTCCAGCAACTCCTGCAAACGTTCTTTCGCCGCGCCAGGGTCCGCCTTGCCCTTCGTGGCCCGCATCACCTGTCCCATAAAGAAGCCGAGGAGTTTCACCTCCCCACCCCGATAGCGGGACAATTCGTCCGGGTTGGCGGCGAAAATGGCTGCCACCGCCTCGTCGATGACGCCCGTGTCGCTGACCATCGCCAGCCCTTCCCGCTCCACAATCGCGCTGGCATCCTCGCCGCTGGCATACATCTGTACCAACACTTTTTTGGCCGTGTTGGCGGTGATCACTTTTGCATCCACCAGTGCCACCAGGCCCGCCAACTGCCCGGACCCGATCTTCAGTTCCGAAATCTGGCGTAGGTCCTGGCCCTCCCCGTCGGCGTAGATCAGCCGAAAAAGTTCGCCGCTGATCCAGTTTGCCATCCGTTGGGGTTTGCCCTCGTCCGTGCCAAAGGCGGCCACCGCGGCCTCGAAATAGTCGGCCACCAGTTGCTCGCTACTGAGGGTCTCCGCGTCGATGGGGCGCAGACCCCACGCCTTTTCATAGCGCTGGCGTTTGCTGTCGGGCAGTTCGGGCAGGGTGGCGGCCAACTCTTCTACCCATTCCCGGCTGACGACCACCGGCGGCAGGTCTGGCTCTGGGAAATAGCGGTAATCCTCGCTGCTCTCTTTGCTGCGCTGAAGGACAGTGCGCTGGTTGTCTTCGTCCCAGCCCATATTCACCTGCTGGATGACGCCGCCTTCCCGCAGAACCGCTGCCTGGCGCTCGGCCTCGTAGGCAATCGCTCCTCGCACCGCGCGCAGGCTGTTGAGATTCTTCACTTCGACTTTTGTGCCAAATTTGCCCTGGGCCTTCTGCTCCGCCGTCCACACGCTGATATTCGGCTCGCAGCGCAGTGCGCCCTTTTCCATATCCCCGCTGTTGACGCCCAGGTAGCGCAGAATGGCCCGCAGTGCGGTGAGAAAGGCATAGGCTTCCTCCGGGCTTTCGATGTCGGCTTCGGTGACAATCTCCATCAGGGGCATGCCGGCCCGGTTCAGGTCCACAAGGGTGTAGTTGCCGGCGTGGGTGTTCTTGCCCGTGTCCTCCTCCAGGTGTGCCCGGTGGATGCGGATGCGTTTGCTGCTGCCGTCGGCCAGTTCAATGTCCAGCCAGCCGTTGCGGCACTGGGGCAGCTCGTACTGGGAAATCTGGTAGCCTTTGGGCAGGTCCGGGTAGTGGTAGTTCTTACGGGCAAAGACGGCTGTTTCGGAAATCTCGCAGTTGAGCGCGATGCCCGTGCGGATGGTCGCTTCGATGGCGGCCCGGTTCATCACCGGCAGCGCGCCGGGCAGCCCCAGGCAGACCGGACAGGTATGGGTGTTGGGCGGATCGCCCTGATAGTCGGCGCTGCACCGGCAGAACATTTTCGTCTTCGTCAGCAGTTGAGCGTGGACTTCCATACCCACGACGACGGAGTAGGTGGTTACGGTTGGCTGAGTCACAATAGTCATATTGGACGGATCCCCGGTTATGCAATCTCTCGAATTTCAACGATTCTCTCGCCAGCGGTCAGCAATCTCAACGCATCTGACAGCGTCTTTTCTAAAATGAGGCGAAGTCTGGCATTGGACGTATTGCCGCAGGTCAGCCAGAGAACTTGTGGCGGCGTGCCGAAGCTGTTTACCAACTCAACAAAGTCGCTATCCTTTGTCATTACCACAACATCTGACTGGCGTGCAGCATCGAAAATCTCCCGGTCTGTGGCATCTCGCAGCCCCAAATCGCGCACGGCAATGGCGTCAACGCCAAAATGCTCCCGTATCCATCCGGCCATTTGGGGCGACAATTGAGCATCCAGCCAGATAGTCATGCCGCTACCAACACTGGATGATCAACGCGGCTGGCAGCAAATTTCATCACTGCAAAGAGATCGGCCTCCTCCAGATCAGGCAACTCCTCGACTACTTCCCCGAAGCTGAGACCTGCTGCCAGCAATTCCAGTACATCAACAACCCGGATGCGCATCCCGCGAATGCAGGGCCTTCCGCCGCATTGCTCTGGATTGACTGTAATTCGGTCTGATACAAAGTGGGTCATCACTAGCTCCCTTTGTTATCGCGATTCTCCACGCAATTATCACCTTTTGCCCGGCAATGATAGCATAGGGCCACAGCCGGAACAAACCTACCCTACCTTTCGTTCGGTTGAGGGAATAGGCCGCGCTGCGGAACGCGGATTGGGCGGATTGAGGCGGATTTGATACTGTGAAGCACAGACGACAGTTCTGGACAAATTTGGCACACAGATTTTTGCAGAGCAATGCAGATTCCTCTCTGCGTCTCTGCGCCTCTGCGCCTCTGCGTTATCTGTTTCTGTTGCTGACTCTCCTTCTCCTGTCCGCCTGCGGCGATGACCCCACGCCCACACCCGTCCCCGGTTCGTCGCCTGCTGTCGTGCCCACCTTCACCCCTACGCCCCTCGCATTCCCGACCGAAGCCCAAATCCGGTCCACATTGCCGGAAAGCCGCCCCCCCATTGCCGTCCCAAACACCCCCACGCCCGCGGCCACACCCGACCCGGAGAGCCGACTGGCCCAGGCCGCCCATCTGCACCGCTACGGCTATTACACCGACGAGCAGTGGCTGCTGCTCGGCTTGCTGGCCGACCCCGGCGCGGGTGAGTCCCAGCGGTTCACGGCCCGCTACCGGCTGATCGAATCCTATCTGGCCGAGGACAACTTTTCCCAGGCTCTGGACAGCCTGGACAAGTTTCAGGGGGAAGCCATTGGCCTGCCCGCAGACGAACCCCGCCGGGTCAAAGCCCTCTTTCTGCGCGGCGAGGCCCTGAGCGGACTGAATCGGATGGACGAAGCCGCCCCCGCCTATCAGACCTTTCTGGAAAGCTATCCGGATTTGACCGGCGTGGTCCAGGAGATTGTAGGTGATGGCTGGCAACGGGCGGGGGACAACAGCCAAGCTGCTTCAGCCTTCCGTCTGGCCGCGGACGCAACTGCTGATCGGGTGGAAACTGTGCGCCTGTTGGACAAACTGGCTGGTCTGCTGGAAGGCCAAGGGCGTTGGGCCGAGGCAGGGGCTGTGCTGGAAGAGATGCTCTCGCGCAGTGTCAATCCCAGCTATCGGGTGGGGCTGCTGCGTCGGGCCGGGGATGCCCAGGCCCAGGCGGGGAATGAAGCCGCGGCCATCGCCCATTGGCAGGCGGCGCTGACCGAAATGGCCGACAGTAGCGCCGCCTATCTGGCCCTCGTCGAACTCGTCAACCGAAACCAGCCAGTGGACACCTTTCTGCGCGGCCAGATCGATCTCTACGCCGAAGCCTGGCAACCCGCGTTGGAAGCCTATCAGAGCTTTCTTTCCGAATCCGCCGCGGATGATAGCCGTCGGGGCGATGCGTGGCTGGGTGTGGCGCGCGCCTATATGGGGTTGGGACAATGGAACGACGCACTGACTGCGCTGGACGGGATTATCGCGGGTGATCCTGCCTGTAGCTGTTTCGGGCTGGCCTGGCTGGAGAAGGGGCGACTGGAAGTTCTGCGCGGCGACTCGGCCAGCGGACGGCGCATCTACCGCACCTTTGCCCGGGATTACCCGACAGACCCCAACGCACCGGAGGGGCTCTGGCGCAGCGCTCTCTCGGCGATTGCCGCGGACAACGAAGTGGAGGCAGCGGTGGATGTGCTTACCCTGGCCGACAGCTTCCCCGACAGTCCGCGGGCCGCAGACGGGCTGTCGGTGTTGGGTATTGGCTCATTTGTCAACGGACTATACACTCAATCCCAGGACGCTTTTCAGCGTCTGCACGATAACTATCCGGAGGTACGCCCGGAAGCCAGCACCTATTGGCTGGGCCGCTCCCTTTACGTCCAAGGCCAGAACGCCAAGGCCCAGCAGTTGTGGGCGGAACTGGTGGACAGTGCGCCGGAGAGTTATTACGGAGTGCTGGCGGCCCTGGCTGTCAAACGAGTGGGGTATGCGCCGGAAGAGTTTATCTTTGGCGGGATGGAGCAGGTGGCTGGTCCGGCCACAACGCTGGTTGGAGATGACGGTAGTCGAGCCTTTGCTGAACGGTGGCTCTCTGGCTGGGTAACGGGAACAGTGGAGAGTTGGGGAGTGTTGCCCCCCGCAGTGGCAGCCGACAGGGATTTGCTCAACGGCCAGCTACTTCTGGACATGGGGCGACGGGGAGAAGCGCTGGCCCAACTGGAACTGGTCTACCGGCGTTATCGAGAAGACCCCGCGGCCATCTACGCCCTGGCCCTGCACTTTGAAAATCTGGAAACCTTCCGCCTGAGTCTGATCAGCGCAGTCTGGCTGATCGAAGACAGCCCGGCCCGACGGACGGCAGATGCGCCGATCTTCCTGCAACGGATGGCCTATCCCCGCCACTTCGCCGAGCTGATCGACGTCGAAGCGGCCAAGAATGGCATTGATCCGCTGATTTTCTACAGTCTGATCCGTCAGGAGAGTCTCTTTGAGGAGGGAGCCCGTTCCTTTGCGGCCGCGCAGGGGCTGGCCCAGATTATCCCCGCCACTGGCGCGGAGATTGCCCAGCGGATGGGCTTCCCCAACTATTCCAACGCGCTCATCTATCGGCCCTATATCAACATTCGATTTGGGGCCTTCTATCTGGCCTGGGTGCGGGATTTTGTGGACGGGCGTGTCGCCTCTGCCCTGGCTGGCTACAACGGCGGGCCGGGCAATTCCCAACGCTGGCGGGAGCTTTCTGGCCCGGACGATACCCTCTTTGTGGAGTTGATGGACTACTCCGAGACCCGCCTTTATCTCCAACAGATTCTGTCCCACTACTATCACTATACGCGGTTGTATCCGTAGGGGAATAAAAGATACTTCGCTTAATCTTCCCACTCGGCGAGGCACAATGATATACTTGGCATACGAATGGTCTGTACCAGAGGGGTAGTAAGCAGGAGAGTCGCGATGTCTGTCATGAAACTGAATGTGGAATTGTCAACCAGAGACCTTCTGCGCGCTGTCGCGCAGCTACCGCCGGGAGAGATGAGGGAGTTTGTGCGGGAAGTTCTCGTCCTCAATGCACGTCAGACAACCGCCGTCCTTTCCGAAGGCGAAGCCCAGTTGCTGCAAAAGATCAACCGGGGGTTGCCGCCAGATATCCAGACGCGGATGCTGGAATTGATGGAGAAACGACAGCAGGAGAGCCTTTCCCCAGTGGAGGCGGTTGAATTGCAGGAGATCAGCGGACGGATTGAGGCGCTGAATGTGGAGCGATTGACCAATCTGTCTGCCCTGGCCCAATTGCGCGGGGTACCTTTGGGACAACTCAAACGCGAGCTTGGATTGCAGGCGACCTATGCCTGAAGGACGGGTAACGAGCAGAGCGCGTGAGGCTGTCATTCAGCGGGCCGCGGGTTGTTGCGAATACTGCGGCAGTCGGGCAGATTACGCGATGGACCCCTTCTCCGTGGAACACATTCTCCCCCGTTCAGTCGGCGGCAAGAACACACTGGACAATCTGGCCTTGGCCTGTTTGGGGTGCAATAGCTATAAGCACACAAAGACCGAAGCCTTTGATGCCATATCCCACCGTATGGCTTTCCTGTATAATCCCCGACAGCACCAATGGCACGAACACTTTGCCTGGAATGCCGACTGTACGCAGATTATTGGGTTGACCCCCATCGGGCGCGTTACGATTGCGGAACTGCAATTGAACCGTCCAGGGCTGCTCAACCTGCGACGACTCCTCTATGCTGCGGGCGAACACCCGCCGGAAGCGATGAGTGGCTGGTAGCCATAGCGGAGTCGCCGCGGTGGGCGGATTGCCAGTCCGTCCTACGGGTCAAAGGTGCGCAGGAAGTTGACGACTTCCCAGCGCTGCTCCTCGCTCAAAATTAGCTCCCAGGCAACCATTGCCGTCCCTTCCCGCCCGTGGGTGATGACGTAAAAGATCGCGCCGTCGGACAACTCTTGGACGTGGGCCTCGCTGAAGTTGGCCGGTTTCGGCTCCAACGCCGCCGCGGCGGGTCCGTCTCCCATGCCCTCCGGCCCGTGACAGGCCGCGCAGTATTGGGTATAGGTCGCCTGCCCCGCCGCCACCGACGCCTCGCTCACAGGGACTGGATTGGGCACAGCCGCGGCCTCTGCGGAGATGCCGTGACCGGCTGCGCTATGCTCGCCGGCTGCGTGAGTGGGGTCCTGGGTGTGGCTGCCCGTGGCCGCGTGGTCGCTCGCTTCGGCCATATGGCTGTCTGCCGCCGCCCCAGCGCAGGCCGCCAGGACAAACATCACCAGAAAAAGGGGACCAATCAACCGTAGTTTCATACTCTTCTCTCTCTTTCTTCTATTCATTCCGTTGTCGTGTGATCTGGGCCTGAAACTCCTGCTCCCGCACCCCCCAGAAGGTTTTGATGTAGACCAGAACTGCCTCACGCTCCGCTTCCGTCAGCGTCTCGCCATAGGGGGGCATGGCACTGTTAGGCATTCCGCCACCCTTGGCGATGATTTCCAGCAATTGTTGATCCGGGTGGTGCCAGGTGTGGCCGCTGCTGTCGTGGGGCGGCGCGGGGAAGACGCCGTTGACCGGCACTTTCCAGTTAGGCTGACCTTCCCCGCCAAGGCCGTGACAGGCCGCGCAGTTGGCATCGTAGACCCGCTTGCCCGTCGCCAGTTGGCTGGGATCGACCGAATTCTCCTGGGCTGCCGGACTTCCGCCACACCCACCCAGAAGAAAGAGTAATAGGAATATCAGAGCGTATTTGTGTGTCGAATGACGAATAGGATTCGCCATAGCTGTAACTTCCTCTCTTTGCGGCTTTGCAAGCAAACACAATTTATACCGCAGCCCTTGTCCGCCCTTCAAATCGCCCATCTATCGCCTGCATTTCCTTCACAATTTGTTCATAACTGAGCCGTATACTGGAGTCACAACCACAGAATGCTGAACACAACTTCTGCCAGCATTCACCAACTCCATTCTGAATAGGAGATGTGCAATGTCAGGTCGAACAAAGAAGTTTGCTGTCGCGTTACTGGTGATCTCTCTGCTGCTTATCGGTATTGTGGGCGCAGCCCAGGCCCAAACACCGGACCCGGCCAATCCACCCACTGCTGACTCGACCACTGCCACACCGAATCGTCTGCAACAGATGCAGGAACGGCTGGGACCGGAAGCCTATGGGCAGATGATCCAGCGCATGACCAAACGGATGGGAGCAGAAGCCACAGGCCGAATGCTCCAACGCATGGCTTCCAATGAGAATTGTGATGGCACAGGCCACGGCGGGATGATGGGCAATGGCGGGATGATGGGCAATGGCGGGATGATGGGCCGCTCTGGTGGGACCGCTGGCTGGTTTGGCGGAATGATGAACGGCCTCCAGCGGGGAGCAGGCAGAATGATGGGCAGTTGGCACTAAACTGTCACCTGCACTGACAGGGCAATTTCCAATCAACCAATGAACCAGTCAACGAGCGTTGACTGGTTCATTGGTTGATTGGTTTACTTACATACATCCACCGTCGTATAATATCCTTATGAGCCAAACAATCGTTGTGATCGAAGATGATGCCCAGATTCGCCGGGTGGTGGAGGGCTATTTGCAGCAGGCGGGTTACCGGGTCTTCAGCGCGGGGGACGGCAACAGCGGGCTGGCCCTGGTGCGCCGGGAACGCCCCAGTCTGCTGGTGCTGGACCTAATGTTGCCGGGGCTGGACGGGTGGGAGATTACCCGCCGCCTGCGCTCCGGAGACGATCCCGCCCTGGCCGGGCTGTATATTGTGATGCTCACTGCCCGGGTGGAGGAGACCGACCGGGTGGTGGGCCTGGAGATGGGCGCGGACGACTACGTGACCAAACCCTTCAGTCCACGCGAACTGGTGGCTCGGGTGCGGGCTGCCCTGCGCCGCCTGGAAGGCGCGCCCCGGAGCGAAAGCAGCCAGGTCCTGCGCTCCGGGCCTCTGCGCCTGGACCCGGTCTACTACACCCTCACCCTCGACGGCGCGACTGTGGAACTGACCACCACCGAATTCGATCTGATGCTCTACTTCATGCGCCACCCCGGACGACCCTTCACCCGCAGCGAATTGCTCGATATTTCTCTGGACGATGCGTTGGGCGATGTCTCGGCCTACGAGCGCACGATTGATGTCCACGTCAAGAACATCCGGCGCAAGCTGGGCGACGGTGGGCGCAATAGCCGCTTTATCGAGACTGTCCACGGCGTTGGCTACCGCTTTGTGCCCCAGGTGGATGAAAGGCCCATTGCATGAGTCAGCGCCTGTGGGTGAAGTTGTTGGGCGCATTTGCCCTGATCATTCTGTTGGGTGTGGGGGTGACAGTTCTGCTCACCCGTCAGGGCACAGCCACCCGCTTTACCCACTTTATGGTGGACGACCAGATGTTCACGCCGGAACATCTGCAGGACGATCTGGTCGCCTATTACCAGGAGCACGGCGGTTGGCAGGGTATCGACGCCGCCTTCCCTCAAGTGGTGCGTCACGCCTCCAGCGGCGGAATGATGGGTGGCGTGATGGGCCACGCGATGGGAATGTACGACAGCCGGATTCTGCTGCTGGACAAGAGTGGCGCGGTGCTGGCACGTATCGGCAGACGCGGGCAGAATAGCCAACTCCCGGCTGGCGTGTCGGGCTTGTCCATTCGTGTGGACGGGCGGGAAGTCGGGCGACTCCTCATCGACGGGGAGCCGATGGCTGGTGCAGGAGAGGGCAGCAGTGATCTGCTCACGGGTGTTACGCGAGCAGCGCTGATTGCCGGTCTATTGGCAGGACTGGTCGCCTTTGCCCTGGCGATTGTGCTGGTGCGCCAGATCACCCACCCCCTCGCTGCCCTGCACGACGCATCCCAACGCATTGCCCAGGGCGACTTGAGCGCGCGGGTCTCGGTCCAGGGCGAGGATGAGTTGAGCCAGTTGGGGGGTGCGTTCAACCGCATGGCTTCCGCTCTGGAAACCCAGGAGGCTCTGCGCCGCAATCTGATGGCCGATGTGGCCCACGAACTGCGCACGCCGTTGACCGCCATCCAGGGCACAGTGGAGGCCCTGCAGGATGGCATCTTTCCTTTGACGAGCGAAGGACTGAACCCAATCCACGAGGAGACGCTGCTGTTGGGCCGTCTGGTGGAGGATTTGCGCACCCTGGCCCAGGCCGAGGCCGGACATCTCTCATTGAGTGTGGCCGAAGTCAATGGGGGGGAACTGGCAGAGCGCATTGTGGCGGCTCTGCTGCCCAGCGCCCAGCAAGCTGGAATCCAACTGACTTTGCACGTCGCCGCCGCTCTGCCGCCGCTTTGGGGTGATCCTCAACGGATCGGCCAAGTGTTGACGAATCTGCTCTCGAACGCCCTGCGCCACACACCGGCCGGGGGGGAAATCGTAGTGCAAGCCGCCGCGCAGGAGAAAGGCATTCTTTTTTCTGTGCAGGACAGCGGCCCCGGCATCGACCCGGCAGACCTGCCCCACATCTTTGACCGCTTCTACCGGGGTGATCGCTCGCGCAGCCGGGTGACTGGAGGCAGCGGGCTGGGGCTGACCATTGCCCGCCAACTGGTGGAGGCCCACGCCGGGCGCATCTGGGCCGAGAGTCCACTGCCGGGCAGGGAAACAGGAACTATTTTCTACTTCTGGTTGCCGGGCGATAGGCAATCTCAGGGAAAACCCAATCCCCAGTCCCCGATCCCCAGTCCCCAATCCCCTACCTCCTCATCCCCCACCAGACCGTCGCCGTCTCCCCGGTGAAGCCTGCCAGCAGTGCCGCCACGCCCAGAGTCGCGCCGTGCAGACCGGTCAGGGGCAACAGGACCAGCGCCAGCAGAATCGAAGCCAGCCGCACGGGACCGCTGGGGGCCATCACCCGGGTACGCCGCTTCCAATAGGCCAGCCCATACAGCCAAGTCCGAAAAGCCACTACCGGCGAAAATACCACGAACAATTGAAGGGGGATGTAGGCTTGACTGGCGAAGGCTGGCTCTACGCCGATCAGCCCCACCAGCAGCAGATCGCGCACGGGCGTCCAGAAGAGAGCCAAGCTGATGCTGATGGAGAGCAGTCCACACAGGATCATAAAGCGGCGTATCGTCACCATCTCCGGGTCTTGGTTGTGGAAGGCTGCGGGTAGATTCTTCATCTCGTTCTGCCAGCGGTAAGGCCACTGGCTCAGGCTGTAGACCACTGCCAGCACAGCCAGCGCCAGCGCACCGTCGCTCTGGCGGGCAATGAAGAGATTGATCAGCGGGCGGCTGAACTCTTGTATCACGACTGTCAAGGCCAGGGGCCAGACGAAACTGAGAATCTCCCCATAGCCCAGCCCGGAGCTCGACTCCCCTTCCTCCAGCCGCACATAGCGCCGAAAACCAACCACCAGCACCACAGCTTCCATCACAGCCATCCCCAGCACGGCGATAATCGGCAACCAGATGGGATTGGCCCGTATCGCTTCCACCGGCAGCAGGGCAAAGACCAGCCCGATCCCCACTGCTGTGCTTGCGCCTGTGGCGTAGCTGATGAAAGCCGTGCGCTTGACCCGGATTAGCTGCCCAGCCATCAGCCAGGCGACGCCTTTGACCGGAATGACCGGCACTGTCCAAAGCAGCACATCCCGCACCAGATCGCCCAGGGCTGGGTCGATGCGGTGCAGGTCGTCGATAATCCAGTGGCCGGTGGGGGTGAGAACCAAACTGATTTGCAGGGCGATGAGGAGCAGGGCTGTTGCCAACACAAAGCCCAGGGCTTTGCCGAAATCGGGCCGGTTGGCAGCCAGCACCAGACTCATCTGCGCGGTCTGGGCCAAGGGCGCAAGCAGCAGTACGACGAGTCCCCAGCCCAGCCCATAAGCAGCAAGGGATTCGGTGGCATTGGGCAGGCGGGCCATCCCCGCGCTGAGAAACTGACCACCGAATTCCTGGATGACGATCGTGAGGACAAGGGGTAGGAGAAAGCGGCTGAGGCGAAGGTACATTTGAACTCGGAATGGGGAATGAAGAGTGCGGAATAGGAAGGAGCGATCCGGCATAATTCGCAGAAAAATCCAAGTGCGGGGTGCGTGGTGCGTGTACTGGTAGTGACGACTTGCGTTGTCATTTACACTGCTGGGTCCCGCACCACGCACTACTCTCACATCTTCCCCGCCCGCACCAGCAGTGCCCGCGCGGCCCGGTTGTGGGCGTCGGTCAGGGTGGGCAGATCGACGTTGCGGGGCAGGCCATTTTCCACCAGCACCCGTCCGTTGACAATCGCCATATCCACCGCCTGGGGTTGACAGAAGACCAACGCAGCCACCGGGTCGTGGACTGCGCCACCCGCATAGGTGAGGGCGTTGAGATCGAAGGCGATGATGTCGGCAGCCATCCCTGGCGCGAGGGAGCCGATGTCGTCCCGGCCCAGTACAGCCGCACCGCCGAGAGTGGCAATTTCCAGGGCCTCGCGGGCGGTCATCGCTTTGGGGTTGCCCAGCACCCGTTGCAGTAGAAGGGTCTGGCGCACCTCAGCCAGCAGATGGCTGCCGTCGTTGGAGGCGCTGCCATCCACACCCAGACCGACAGGCACGCCCGCATCCCGCATAGCCCGCACCGGCGCAATGCCGCTGGCCAGGCGCATGTTGCTGGTGGGGCAGTGGGCCACACCGGTGTGGGTCGCGGCGAAGTTCTCGATCTCCGAACGGTTGATGTGAACACAGTGGGCGTGCCATACGTCATCGCCGGTCCAGCCAAGCTCTTGTGCGTAGTCGCCGGGGCGATGGCCGAATTTTTCCAGACAGAAGGCCTCCTCGTCCTGGGTTTCGGCCAGGTGGGTGTGCAGGTGGACGTTCATGCGGGGGCCAAAGGAGCGGGCCAGGGCTGCACTCTCCCGCATCAGCTCCGGGGTGACGCTAAAGGGGCTGCACGGCGCAATCACCACCCGGCGCATAGAAAAACGGCGAGGATTGTGGAAGCTCTCCACTACCCGGCGGCAGTCGTGTAGAATGGCATATTCCTTCTCTGTCACCCGATCCGGGGGCAGACCGCCCGCACTTTCGCCCAGACTCATGGACCCCCGCGCGCCGTGAAAACGTACCCCCACCCGTTCCGCGGCCTCGAACTGATCGTCCAGCCGGGAGCCGTTGGGCCACAGGTAGTGGTGATCGCTGCTGGTCGTACACCCGCTCAGCAAGAGTTCGGTCAGGGCCAGTTGGGTGCTGATCTGTACATCCGTCGGTGTGAGTTCTGCCCAGATGGGATAAAGCGTTTTGAGCCAGTCGAAGAGGACCGCGTCCTGGGCGCCGGGGATGACCCGTGTCAGTGTCTGGTAGAAGTGGTGGTGGGTGTTGACAAAGCCGGGGAGCACCAACTTGCCCCGGGCGTCAATGTGTTGTCTCACCTCGGCGGCAAAGCGGATGGGCAATTCTTCGCTGCGACCCACCCAGAGAATCTCGCTCCCGTCGATGATCAGCGCGCCATCGGCAATCTCCCGGCGTTGGGCGTCCATCGTGACGAGGGTGGTGGCGTTGTGGAGAAGTGTGAGTGGCATGGGCGGGGTTCCTTTTGGGCGGGAGTCAGTGAACGGTGAACAGTTATCAGTTACCAGTTGGGTTGTGCCGATGTCAGCGACTGATAACTGGTGACTGGTTACTGATTACTGCTCACCTCGGGTCCATCATCTCGTCCATGTGCATCCAGATCACCCGCGCGTAACGGAAGGTGATGGGTGCGATGAAGGCGTAGGCGACGGCGATGCCCAGGGTAAATTGGACTGGAGAGGGACGAAGATAGACCAGCAGAGCGATTACCGGAATCACCAGCACAAAGCTGATGAGGTAGCCGACGAAGATGGAGTTCATAAAATAGCCCTGCTCCCGCTCGTAGCGGGCGTGGCAGACCGGGCAGCTTTTGTGCATCCTGACCAGCCCAGCAAAGATGGGTCCGCGCAGGCAGCGGGGGCAGCGGCAGAGCAGGACAGGCAGAATCCGTGTAAACCCGTTCAATCCGTATTATCCGTGTTTTTTAGTTTAGGAGAGAGCCAGCACCGTCGGCAGCATATCCGCTTCACCCAGCATCTCGGCGATTTCGTAGGTGGAGAGGGGGCGCTTCTTGCCCGACAGCGCCACCAGGGCGGCTTCCATCATATTTGTGCCAAAGCTGCGCCCATCCAGCCGCGGGGTGCTGGTGACGAGGTGGCTGACCCCCCGCGCCCGCAGGAGTTCGATGTCTTCGGGCGTGGTGGTGTTGGTGACGATAATTTTGCCGTCCATCCGTTCGGGCAGATTCTTCTTGACGTAGAGAAAATCGTCGGCGACGACAGTGGCCCAGGCGAACTGGTCGTGGTATTTGGGTTTGATTTCGTTCTGTTTGTCGCCCGTGGGGTAGAGCCATTCAAAGGGAACCCGGCCCATGATGGGCAGGAGGATGCGGGCGAAGCGGTGCAGGGCAGCGAGGCTGTGCAAGAAGATGGGCACTTCCAGCCCGAAGGCCAGATCGCCGAAGCGCACGTCGTAGCCTGCGTCCAGAAAGCCCCGGGCCATGTGATAGCGGCCCACACCCACACAAAAAAGCACCCGTTTGGGCTGAATCTGCGGGAGGAGTGTCGCCAGGTGGCGGGCGGTCTGCCGTTCCACAACGGCTCGCACACCACCCCCATCCACCACCGGCGTCTTCACCCCATCCACCAACTTTGCCACCGAATAGAGAGGATAGTCCCGCCCGTCTACTTCCAGGCTCAGGTCCGCGCCGCCAAAGCCAAAGGCATCCACTTTGCCGTCCATCTCCTGAAAGAGTTGGCGCATCTTCTTCTGGTCACCGTCGGTTCCGATCCGTTCCAGGATAATCGGCTGGCCGAGCAGTTTCGTCTCGACCCGCTTGTCCCGTTTGCTGCTGCCCAGGCTGATGGATACGGCACGTTTCATGGAAGCCTCCGGTGGTTGTGGAAAGTGGCAAGTGGAAAGTTGCAGGTGGAAAGTTGCAGGTGGAAGATTACAAGCAGTCGACGAGAGTTACCTGCCACTTGCCACTTTCCACCTGCCACTCCCTATTCGATCACCCCTGCTTCTCGCCCGGCGGCGATGAAAACGCCCAGGGCAAAGTCAATGTCTTCCGGGGAATGGGCCGCGGTCACGTTGGCGCGCAGCCGAGCCGCGCCTTCTTGCACAGCGGGGGGCAGCACAGGCAGGACAAAGACGCCGTGATCCTGGCAATACTTTGTCATCTGCATGGCGATCTCCTCTTGGCCCACCATAATCGGCACAATCGGGGTAACGGTCACGCCGGTGTCAAAACCAGCCGCTTTCAGACCGCCGATAAAGTGGCGCACATTGCGGGTGAGAACTTCATTGCGTTCGATGCCTTCGTCTTCCAGCACGTGGAAAGCTTCAATAATCGCACCCGCCACCGCAGGGGGTAGGGCTGCACTGAAGACAAAGCCCCGGGCTGTGTGGCGCAGGAATGTGATTAACTTTTTGTCACCGGCGATGTAGCCACCGATGCCAGGAATCGTCTTGCTCAGCGTTCCCATCTTAATATCAATCGAGCCGGCCATATCGAAATGTTCTTCGATACCCCGCCCGTTGGCTCCCAGCACGCCCAGGCTGTGGGCTTCGTCCACCATCAGCCGGGCATTGTGGCGGCGACAGATGTCCACTGCATCGGGCAGATTGAAGATGTCCCCATCCATCGAGAAGACCGCATCGGCAACCACCAGCTTGCCCGCGCTTTCGGGAGCACGACGTAGCTGCTTCTCGAGATCGTCCATATCGTTGTGTCGATAGCGCTTGAACTCGCCCCGGGCCAGCACACAGCCGTCCACAATACTGGCGTGGTTCCACTTGTCCGAGAGTACCCAATCCCCTTTGCCCACCAGTGTGCTGACGGTGGCCAGATTGGTCACATAGCCGGAACTGTAGACAATCGCATCATCCCGCCCCACAAAATCAGCAATCGTGCGCTCCATCTTGGCATGCAGGTCCAGCGTGCCGCCCAGGATGCGCACGCCGTGGGTGCCCGCGCCATACTTTGCCGTGGCGGCCTGGGCTGCGGCCACAATGCGCGGATGGTTGATTAGCCCCAAATAGGTATAGGTGGCAAACATCAGCTTGCGTTTGCCTTCGGTGATCACCCACGGGCCATCTAATTCTTCCACGGCCTGGAAGTAATAGTACTTATCTTCGTCCTGAATCTGGGAGACCCGATCCCACATGGCGTCGATCTTCCAGGAGAAAGGATCGTGACCGCTACCGGTCCCATTGCGCGCTGGTTCAGCCAGCGCTTCCGGGGGCGCTGGCGCGTTCTGGGCGTGAAGCCCTGCTACGTTTTTGGTCATGAGATGATTCCTTTTCGCAATAATTGCGAACAGTGAGTTTTGCCGGATGGCAAAAGGTCACCGGCAAAACAATAAAGGTGTCAACCGGTCTCATAGAGAAGGAAAATAGAAAAATTGCTATGATCCGGCAGGAAGAATGCCAATAGAGTAACGGGAAGTCGTTCCCGCGCTGTTGAAATTTATCGAATTGTAGCCTAAAGCGATAGGGTTCGCAAAGCCCTGCAAGGTTGCGCAAATAGAAACTTTGATAATAATGAGAAGCTATGAACACTATCGACACCAGAATCGCTCCGCTAACCACCATTTCCGGCCTCTATCTGCCCAAGCGCTTTTTGCGCAATGGGACAATCCAAACCCTGCTTTCCCGGCTCCCATCCGCCGGTGATCGGCTTGTCAACCAGGGCGAGCAGCCACTGATTTTCGATGCAGGGCCGGACGAAACGGGCATGGACCCAGCCGGGTCTGTGCGTCTGCTGGGCTATTACACCCCCCACAAAAGCAACGGTCCCCGCCGGGGGCTGGTGATGACGATCCACGGCTGGGAAGGATGCAGCCACTCCAGCTACAATCTGGTGGTGGGTAGCAGCCTGGTGGCCGCTGGTTACGATGTGCTGCGGCTCAACCTGCGGGATCACGGCCCCAGCCACAGCCTGAACCGGGGCATCTTCTATGTGACTTTGCTGGGAGAGGTGCTGGCGGCCACCCGACAGGTGGCCGCCCTGGCCGGGGATGATCCCTTCTACGTCTTTGGCGCGTCGTTGGGGGGCAACTTTGCCCTGCGCATGGCGCTGGCCCATGCCGTCACACCCATCGCCGGGCTGTCAGGTGTCGTCGCCATCAACCCGGTGCTGAATCCCAGCCGTTCCAGCGATCTGCTGGACAGCCACGTCTGGACCCGTCTCTATTTTCGCCGCCGCTGGCTGGCCTCTCTGCGTGCCAAACAGCGTCTCTTCCCAGGCAGCTACGACTTTGCCCCGGTCGAGAAAATCGCATCCATCCGTGCCATGACCGAATGGATGCTGCAACACTACAGTTCCTACACGGATGTAGAGCATTACTTCGCCGACTATGCGGTTCCCCCGGCCCGGCTGAATGAGTTGACACTCCCGGTCACAATCGTCACCGCAGCCGACGACCCGATTATCCCCGTTGATGACTTTTACCACCTGCCCAATCATCCGCTTCTTTCGGTCAATCTGCTGCCCACTGGCGGGCACGTGGGCTACACAGACCTGTTTCCCTTGCGTCATCTGTTGGCCCCAATGACGTTGGAGATATTGAAAGGGAATATGGCGGCGTGAGAGAATCCTGATTACGCAGGGCGAAATGTGAAGCGTGAAACGTGAATGTATATGACCTACTCTCACGCCTCACGCCTCACGCCTCACGTTTCGTGACCCACGCCCCCCAATTGGTCAGGCTGTTTACCCGATTGCGATTCCGTATGGTAAACTGAAACCTATGCACCTATTGATTACCGGCAGCCGCGGCCAATTGGGCCAGGCGCTGCACACCTATTTTAGCCCTGCCCATCAGGTCACTTTGTGGAGCCGCCCGCAGCACGACATCGCGGACCCGGCCACTGCCGACGCGGTAGCCGCGCTTGCGCCGGATGTAGTAATCAACGCCGCAGCCTGGACGAATGTGGACGGCGCGCAAAGCGCGCCAGATGCCGCCTTTGCCGCCAATGCACTGGGACCGAAGTATCTGGCCGAAGGCTGTGCCCGCTGTGGCGCGGCGCTGGTGCAGATCAGCTCCAACGAAGTCTTTGCCGGGGAAGCCGGCCGGTTTTATCGGGAATACGAAGAACCCGGCCCGGTCACAGTCTATGCCCGCAGCAAAGCCGCAGGGGAAAGGGCGACCCGCCAGCTCTTGGACAGGCTCTACATTGTGCGGGTGGCCTGGCTCTATGGACCCGGCGGCCACAACTTCCCCTCCAAAATTGTGGCCGCGGCGGACAAGCACGGCAGTTTGCGGGTGGTGGCAGATGAATTCGGCAACCCCACCTACACGCCGGATGTAGCCGTGGCCCTGGAACAGTTGATCGCCAGCGGACGTTACGGCATCTATCATCTGGTCAACGAAGGCTGGGCCAGCCGCTACGAGTGGGCAGCAGAGCTATTGCGCTTGAGCGGACGGGGTGACGTTCCTTTGACACCGATTCCCGCTCACGAATGGCCGCGCCCGGCTATGCCACCGCCCCACGCCGTGCTGGTCAACCAGGCCGCCGCCGCGCTGGGCATCCATCTGCGCCCCTGGCAGGAAGCGCTGGCAGAGTACATTCGCAATACGGAGTGATGGGATATTGGGTATTTCATCGGGATAAGGTTTCAATGGATATGCCAGACATTCTACAATTCTTGATTTCTGATCCTAGAGTCAATGTTGTTTCGTTTGTCCTTACCGTGCTTGGTGTGGTTTTGACTATAGTTTTCTACCTTCGAAGCATGAACATAAAGGAGCCTTGTTATAGTATTCACAGCGAGACAATAATTACTCCCGAATTAGCAAAGAAGAATCCAATCAAAATCACGTTTTTCGACAAACCTGTTGAAAACTTGTCTTTAACCCATGTGGCATTTTGGAATGCTGGGCGAGCAACAATTTCCCGTAGCGATATGACTGAAGTTGATCCCTTAAGGATAGTGACCGATAATGCTTCTATCCTATCTGTCAATTTAGTAAAAGAGAACAAAATTGCAAACAAATTCGAGTTTGTTCTACATCCAGATAATAATTCCATCCGGATTGATTTTGACTTCATCGATCATATGAACGGAGCCGTTATTGCGATTTACCACACAGGACAGAGTAGCGACGCGCTCCAATTACTGGGTACCATAAAAGGAGCAACGAGCCTTCACGATGTGGATAAAACCGTAAACGTCGCAGTTGACTTTTTTATTAGTAGGCTAGACTCTTTCATGGAAATGCCATTTCGTTTGATTCCCAAATGGCTATGGCGATTACTTGACGAGGTGGAGATGCGACAGAATTTCATCTACTCCTATCTCTTGATTGCCTTACTTTCTATACTGTTCATACCCTTCTTCGTTCTATATGTGTTTTTCGGATTTATCGGTTTTATATTATTCTCCCTTTCTCTAATCCCATCATTGTTTTCTAGGCGACATCGGATGCCAAAAGAGTTATTCGGTGTGATAAAGAGGTTGTGATTTTTTGGAGTATCGCGAATAATTCCGTCGATATAGGTTGAGCCGGTAGTATCACCGCAAATCCACATTGTTTTTTGCCGCCTATGTTGCCGCTTACGACTATAGCGATCTACTATAATTATGGAAGAAATGAAAGATTGATATGACAGAGATTCGAGCTAACGGCAAACCGCCCCGCAAACCGGGCAAACCTATAGAAATTCCCCTGCACGCCAGCCGTTCTAACGCGGTGACACAGGATGAAACTTACGGCGCGTTGCGCGATGACAACCGGGTGGTGATGCGCCACAGCATCGCGCTCAACATTGACTCCTTCATCCCCGCATCCGAGGCGTTCAACCCCCGGCCCGTGCGAGACTATCCGGCCCTGCAACCGGCTACGCCCCCCTTCTTTTCGGTAATCATTCCTAATTTCAACGGTCAGCGCCATCTGGCCGGACTCTTTGCCAGCCTGGAGAGGCAGACTTTCACTGATTTCGAGGTGATTCTGGCCGATGATGCCAGCAGCGACGGTTCGGTAGCCTACGCCGAAGACGCCTATCCGGGTGTGCGGGTGTTAGCCAACCGCCATAATCTGGGCTTTGCGGCCAATGCCAACGCCGCGGTGGATGCAGCCTTGGGCCGGGCAATCGTCCTGCTCAACAACGACACGGAGCCGGAGCCGGACTGGCTGGCCGAACTTGCCAAGACTCTCTGCCAGCACCCAGAGGCGGCGATTGTCGCCAGCAAGCTCCTGCTCTACGACAAGCGCGACCGGCTCCACACCACCGGCGATCTGCTGGGGCGGGACGGCATTCCCCGCAACCGGGGGGTCTGGGAAGAGGATCGGGGCCAGTTCGACAGCCAAACCGAAATCTTCGGCGGCTGTGGGGGCGCAATGGCGATCCGCAAGGATGTGTGGCAGGCGTTGGGCGGCTTTGACGAGGATTTCTGGATGTATCTGGAGGATGTGGACTTCGCCTTCCGCGCCCAACTGGCTGGCTGGAAGGCAGTCTATGCACCCGGCGCGCGGGTCTACCACAAACTGAGCAGCAGCGGTGGCGATGACCTGAGCAGCTTCTACGTGGGGCGCAACACCATCTGGACGATTGCCAAGAATATGCCGTCCAGTCTGCTTCTGCGCCACTTGCCGGAGATTGTGGCGGCGCAACTGAACATTGCCATCGACGCCCTGCGCAACTGGCGGGGAACCGCCGCCCGCGCCCGCCTACGCGGACAGTTGGCCGGTCTGGCCGGTCTGCCCAGCCAGCTACGCAAACGACAGCAGATTCAACGTCAACGGATGATCGGCGACAGCGAGTTGGAGCAGCGCTTGATCGCGTAGGTTGGGTTGTTTCGGCAAGAGGTCGTGGGCACTTCCCTGAACGCCGCGCCGAAACAACCCAACGGTAACGCCAGTCCTGTTGGGTTCTCCCGGCGCTCGTTGACCGGAAGGCAATGCTCTCTTGCCGGGAGAACCCAACCTACAGTGTCCGCAACCCACATTCCGCATTCCGGAGTCTCCTATGCAAGCCCCACCCGAACGCCTCGGCGCTTTCTATCTCGGCGCAGAAATTGACCCCGCCACTGGCGAGCAGACTGAGACGCCCATCAACTACGACGCCCGGGACCTGACCACCCACGCGGTCTGTGTGGGGATGACGGGCAGCGGCAAGACGGGTCTGTGTATCGGTCTGCTGGAAGAAGCGGCCATCGACAAAGTGCCCGCGCTGATCATTGACCCCAAAGGCGACCTGACCAATCTGCTCCTCCAATTCCCCGATCTGCTGCCCAGCGACTTCCGCCCGTGGATCAACGCGGACGATGCCCGGCGCAAGGGGCAAACGGTGGACGAATTCGCCGAAGCCACCGCGGGGACGTGGCGCAAAGGGCTGGCCGACTGGGGCCAGGGACCAGAGCGGGTGCAGATGCTCAAAGATTCAGTGGACTACACCGTCTACACCCCCGGCTCGGACGCCGGCGTGCCTGTCAGCATTCTGGGCAGTCTGGCCGCGCCCAAATTAAGCTACGCAACCGACGCCGAGGCCATCCGCGACCGCATCGCCGGCACTACCTCCGCGCTGCTGGGGCTGGTGGGCATCGACGCGGACCCGGTGCGCAGCCGGGAAGCGATTCTGCTTTCCAACATTTTTGACTTCTACTGGCGGCAGGGCGAAAACCTGGACCTGTCCAAACTGATTCTGGCGATTCAGACCCCGCCCGTGCGCCAGGTGGGCGTCTTCGATGTGGACACTTTCTTTCCCCAGAAGGATCGCTTCGGGCTGGCGATGGCCTTCAACAATCTGATGGCCGCGCCCACCTTTCAGTCCTGGCTGGAAGGGGATCCCCTGGACATTGACCGCCTCTTCTACACCGCCGAGGGCAAGCCCCGCCACAGTATCTTCTACATCGCCCATCTCAGCGACAGCGAGCGAATGTTCTTTGTCACACTATTGTTGGAGTCGTTGGTTACATGGATGCGGGGGCAGACAGGCACAACCAGTCTGCGCGCCCTGCTCTACTTCGACGAGATTTTTGGCTTCTTCCCACCAGTGCAGGAGCCGCCCTCCAAAAAGCCTTTGCTCACCCTTCTCAAGCAGGCCCGGGCTTTTGGCTTGGGTGCGGTTCTGGTGACCCAAAATCCGGTGGACATCGACTACAAAGGCTTGACCAATGCGGGCACCTGGTTTATCGGCAAATTGCAGGCTGAACGGGACAAAGACCGGGTGTTGCAGGGGTTGAAGGGCGCGATTGCCGAAGCGGGCCGCTCCAGCGATGGGGTGGACTACGATACCCTCATCACCGCCCTCAGCAGCCGGGTTTTTCTGATGCACAATGTCCACGAGGACGGGCCGGTCGTCTTTCAGACCCGCTGGGCGATGAGCTATCTGCGCGGGCCGTTGACTCGTCCCCAAGTGAAGGAGTTGATGGCCCCGAAAAAAGCCGCCCTGGCTGCCCAGGCTGCCAGCCACGTGGAAGCAGCCCCTGCGCCTCCTGTACGCCAAAGCGCTCAGGATTCGGCACCTGCCGTCACAGCATCAGCGGCTGCGATGACAGCCGCTCCTCTCCCGGCCCAGCCCGCCGAAACCGACGCGCCCAAAGGTTTTTCGTCCATACAGGCCGCGCTGGATCCCTCTGTGGCCCAGGCCTATTTGCCCGTAGATATGAGCCGTTCCCGTGCGGTCAAAGTTGTGGCGGACGACGCCGGGCGGGCCATTGACGTGAAACGCGTGCAGATGATCTACGAACCGGCTGTGCTGGGCGCGGCGACCGTCAGTTTTCTGGATCGGGCCAAACGCGTTGACGAAAAGCAGGATTTTATACTGCTTTCGCCTGTCAGCAGCGGAGCGATGGTCAATATTGACTGGGCGAGGGCCGATGCCCTGCCCCTGAAACTCTCGGCTCTGGAACGCGGCCCGTCCAGTGTCGCGGCTGACGAAGGCCCCTACTTTGCGCCTGTGCCGGAAGAGATCAACACCGAACGCGAATTGCGCGCCATCGCCAGCGATCTCACCGATTGGCTCTACGCCAACAAACGCTTGACCATCACCACCCACGCCTCTCTCGGCATTCATCAGCAGCCGGGGGAGAGCGATCGGGCCTTTCGCATCCGTCTGCAGGACGCCGCCCGCCAGCAGCGCGACGCCGAAGTGGATAAGCTGAAAGGCAAATACCGTACCCAGATGGATCGATTACAGGACAAATTAGGCCGTACTGAAAAGGACTTGGCGCAAGATCAGGCGGAACTCAGCACACGCAAGACCCAGGAAATGGTGAACATCGGCGAAAGTGTCCTGGGCTTCTTTTTGGGCCGACGCAGCAGCCGCACCCTGAGTTCCGTGGTGAGCAAACGGGGCATGACAGCCAAAGCCAAAGGCGAGATCGAACGCACCCAGGAGGAGATCGCCGAATTGCAGAGCGAGATTCAGGGGTTGGAGAAGGAGATGGAGATCGCCGCAGACGAGATCACCCGCAAGTGGGCGGAAATCCTGGACGATCTGACCAGCGAAGAGGTGAAGCCCCGGCGCACGGATGTGGATGTGGAATTTGTGGCTGTGGGCTGGATGCCCTCCTGGCTCGTCACCTATCACGACGGCATTGCCACCCGCCGCGCCGCAGTGCCCGCCTACGCCTTGCCCGTTCAAGAGACAAAACGTGACGAATCCTAAATGGTTGGGTTGGGTTGGCAGAGCTTCGACTTTTGGCAATAGGCGAAGCTCTGCTCTGTGGGGGCTGACCTTACTTTTTGCGCTGATTCTGGCGGCCTGTGTCCCTCCACCGCTTTCGTCACGGGCAATTCCCCCGGTGCTAACCGCCGCGCCCACTCTCGCGCCGGCCACTTTCCCAGCCGCTTCGCCCACAATTATCTATCCTACTGTCACACCCTTTGCCACCGGCACAACACCTTCCACTGTCGTTCCGCCTACGCCCACCCAGCCCCCGGCTCCTTCCGCCGATACCGGGCCCCAACCCATTCTGGAAATTCCATTGGACGGACCCGCCCAGGATCGCCGGGCTGAGTTTTCTGGTATGGCCTGGTACGGGAATTTTCTGGTGTTGCTGCCCCAATATCCCGACCGCTTCGGCCCTGGGGATGGGGTTCTTTTTGTGTTGGATCGGGCAGAGATTGAGGCGTTTGTGGATGGCACGACGGCTGGACCGTTGACACCCCGTCCCCTCCTTTTGGACGCGCCGGGGCTGCGGGCAAGCTTCCCCGGCTATCAGGGGCTGGAAGCGATTGCCTTTGATGGGGACACAGTCTATGTGACGATTGAGACCAAACCGACTTCTGAGATGATGGGGTGGATCGTCAGAGGGCGGGTAGAGCCGGATTTGAGTGTGCTGCGTGTTGACGTGGGCTCGGCGCTTGCCATCCCGCCCCAGGCCGATATGAACAACATGACCGATGAAGCGATTGTCCTGGTGGGGAGCGGGGATGCCGCCACCCTGCTGACCATCTACGAAGCCAATGGGCGGCTGATCAACACCCAACCGGTGGCCCATCGTTTCGCCGCCGATCTGACACCCCTGGAACCGCTGCCCTTCCCGTCGGTGGAGTATCGCATCACCGACGCCACCCCCGCGGACGAAGAGGGGCGCTTCTGGGCCATCAACTATTTCTACCCCGGCGATGTAAAGCTAAAGCCGGGCCGCCGCGATTCCCTTCTGCGTCTGCTCGTGCAGAGTCTGCCCCAGGTGGAGCGGCTGGTGGAGTTTCGGGTAACGGACGAGGGTGTGCGTTTTGCGGGTTCGCCGCCCATCTACCTGGAACTATTGGCAGACGAAGCCCGCAACTGGGAAGGCATCGTCCGCCTGGGAGATCGGGGCTTTCTCCTCGTCACCGACTACCACCCCCGCACGATTCTGGCCTTTGTGGCGCGTCCGTAGGTCGGACTGGCAGTCCGACCTACGGACGGATGGCTGACCTCTTAGCGCGTGATACTGGGAAGGTAAATGCGCAACGGCGTGCCGAACTCCTGCACAAGAACTCGCAAGCCTACCGGGGGCAGCGTAAGCGGGAGTTGTTGGTTCTGGCTCTGAAAGGTCTTGCCGGACATCAAGTCCAGCCAAGTAGTGTTTCTCTGCGCCCCTCTGAGGACGAGTATGCCATCGTAGGGAGTGTCTTCGCTAGTGTTCACTACCGTAATCACGTCCTCGTTGCTGCCGTGGTAAAAATAGGCAACGACGTCATCACGTTCCGTTGATGGCTGGTAGCTCTGTGTCCCGTAGATTAGGGCATCAGCGTGATCCTGCCGAATCTTGACGATCTGCCAAATATCGGCTGCATTGTCGTACAGAAAGTTACCGGGGAAATAACAGCAGAGAGCTAGACCATGCCCAGCGGCGTAGATCTGGTGCAATTCGTTCAGATTCAATCCATTACTCATGAAGTTTACTTGCGGTAGACCGTAACGGACGGGCGAACCAAGAATCTTGCCGCCACTGTGGTTTCGGTTGAAGCTGAAATCAGCGCTGAAGCCGCCATCCCAGTGCCCTGCTACCGGACCGCTTGTCGTCTCACCGAGAACCACGGCATCCGCGTTTATCTCTTGGAGCGCAGCGCGTAACCGATCGACAAAATTGAAGAATCCCTGCGTGTACTGCGCTGAAGAGAAAAAAGGCCCCTGACCCCCACGTTGTACGGGCCAGTTGAGCTGCCACCCGCCGGAATCGAGGAGAATCCCGTCTGCGCCATAACCACTCTTCTCTGGCTGGTCGTCGAGTGGCGGCCCGACGAGCTGACGACCGACCCGAATCAGGTAATCCTGCCAGTCGGTATCCGGCACAACCATTTTGTAGTAGTCCATTTTGTAGGGTTCCTTGGAAAGCATGGGACCCGTCGCATCCCATGCTTCCCAGGTGCCACCAGACTTCATGCCGATTTCCGAGTAACGGTATGTGATGAACGGCTCAATGTAGAGGATGATTCGTCCGCCTTTTTCGTGGAGGCGGCGGATGCCTTCGATCAAGGCCTGTTCGCCGCCGAGATCGGCGCGCGGTTTATAGTCGCCCTTGTTCCAATAGGGAGGAAAGCCCCCGGCTTTTGTGCCTTCCCAGTAGTCCCAAAGATACACCACGTTTGTTCCAAATTGTCTCGCTTCATCGAGAAGTTGTGGCAGATCAAGGAAAGAATTGATGCGGCCTGACGAGAGTGCGAACACATCCACCTGGCGTGAGTTACGTGTGACGGCACCGATTGGTGCCCCGGGCGGGAGATGGGCCGGACCAATGAACTTCGGCTCACTCCACGGGCCGTCATCGAGCACAAAGAGGGTATGGGCTCCGCCATGCTTGTCAACCACGAAGATATCTTCTTGACGATCATTCCGCACCACTGCGGACAGATGGGCACCAGCTACTGTGAACTCTTTATCGGTTAGCCGGATCGGTTCACTGAAGGCACCGTTGTTTACTTGGAAAAGGGTCCAGATAGCCCCTTCCGTGTCAACCACAAAGACATCCTCTTGGCGGTCGTTCCGCATGAGCGCCGCCACAGGAGCACCCGGTGGACAAAACCCCTGCCTGGTCAAGCGGATCGGGTCGCTAAAGGCCCCATCGTTCAGTTCGAAAAGGGTCCAGAGAGTGCCGTCGCTGCCACATATGAAGAGATCCTCCTGTCGGGCGTTCCGTTTGACAGCGGTGAGCGGTTGACCGGGGATTGCGAAACCATCGGACGTCACCTGAATTGGGGCACTCCACGGCCCGTCGTTCAGCTCGAACAGTGTCCAGATAGCACCGTTGTGGCCTACAACAAAAACATCTTCTTGATGGTCGTTCCGACTGATGGCGGCAAGTCCTCCCCCTGCTGGGACAAGGCCTCCTGCCACCGTGGATAATTGAATCGGCTGGCTCCACGGTCCATCGTTGATCTCAAAAACGGTCCACACCTGATTGTCGGTGCCGATGAAGAAGATGTCCTCCTGCGACGCATTACGCTTGACAGGTGCCGTGTAGCCACCTGGACGCGTGAAACCGGTGCCGGTCAAGGCAATCGGATCGCTCCATGGGCCATCTTGATACTCGAATAGCGTCTGAACCGAGCCGTCGTTTGCCACGAGGAACACATCCTCCTGCGACGGATTGCGCGCGATCCCTGAGATGTGCGCCGCGGGCGGCGCGAAGTTTGCCGTGGTAAGCGGGAGCGGCGGCTTGTCCGTCCAAGAGCCGTCGTTCACCTCGAAGCTGGTGATGAGTTGGCCATTCGCAAGCGGCGGGCCGGGCAGATCGAGATAGATTCCCCCTGCGCCACCGCCAGCGAAAGAGTAGATCGCGCTCTGATTGCGAAGCCAATCCGGGATGGCAGGGAAGCGGATTCTTCCGCGGTGTCTCTGCAACCAGTAATCAACCGCCTCGTGCCAGTCGCCTGTGTGATAAACACCGATGGCAAGTCTTGATATATTCACAGTGGAGCCGGGTGGAATCTCTCCAACCCAGAAGCCGTCAACCTCTTTTGCTGAAAGTGTGAATTGGAGTGTCGGGACACCCGCGTCGGGGTCGCCGTCGACGTCGGCAAAATACAGCCCTCCTCCACCATCCGGGTCGAAGATCGTCGCGACCTCAATGGGATTCATGGATCTTGGCAGGCCCACATCCAGATCTAATGTGCTCGAGAAAGGCATTCCCAGCGTCATTCCCAGCGTACTGGCCAGGGGGGCGACACCACCGATTTCCGTCGGGACCACTCCCATTGTCTTCGAAGCATCGCCCGGAGCGATAAGCCCTATGATTTTCGGGAAAACGCTGCGGACGCAGACCGGCACCGTACCGAGGTTGGTGAATTCCAGCCTTAGCGTCGCAACCTTAGCAGAAGCAGGAAGGTTCACGGCCAAGGTGAAGGTCAGCGTTGGCATCCGCGTAACATAACCACTCACTACCAGCGATGTAACTTGCACCGCAACCGGGCGATCCAGAGTCAACCCATTGTTGCTCTGAAGCGGATCACCATTACCTGGGCAGGGCAATCCATCATTGTCGGGTGCGAGTTCGAACAACGAACGAGTTCCATTTAAGAAGTTATGTCCGGTAACGACGTCGTGGATGCGGGAAATGCCAATCCCGTCGGTCACGTCGAAATCAAGCCAAAGTTCGGTGTTATGCAGACTGACCCGTTGGGTTGCGGCGGCCTGCGAACTGCCTGTCAGCAGCAATAAGCAGAGAATAACCGGGGTTATGATTGGGAGGGCTAAGGATAGAAATAGGGTACGGTTCACAATCTGGGCTACAAAACGTCTTATATAGCTGTTCAATGGCTACTCCTTTTCGGATTGACGGGTAAAGCGCCTGCCGAATAACTCTTATACGGAATCATTCCGCATAAGAGCCTGTAATATTCAAACAGGCTCTTGCCGAGCTTTCTCTCTGGTAGCTCCATAAAATCGTATGGGACGCTTCGGACACTACCAGAGAGGGCAGGGCGGCGAATATTCAAACAGGCTCTAATTACACCGATTCGGCCTTGATTCCGGGAATATTCCCGCATATCCGGCTATTTCGTGGTAATATGCGGACGGATTTCCGTCTATAGCAAAGTCCCATAGAAACCGGGAGTTTTCGTAGGGCGATTTCCTTATCCGTCGTCGCTGGCAGGTAAGAAACCGGCCCTACAAAAATCCACTTCTCAAAGGAACTTTGCTATAAACACCCATTTGAAGTTGATCCCACGCCGTATAGACGGAAAACACTCTGTGAAATACATCGCTTGTCCAGCCCGACAGATATATGATACAGGCCTATTTCTGGCTTGTCAATGAACTGAAATCCACGGGTGCATTTCAGTTTTAGGGCGAGTAAAATTGTTGATCAGGCCGCCGGGGGGTGATGGATGAAGTCCCCCGGCTACAGAACAGTGCCCCATAAAGTGGGGCTTTGCCGGCGGGTAAGCCGGAGTTTATCCGGCGCTGTTTGTAGCTCCGGGACTTCATCCCGGAGCGGTCACGCTGCCTGACCCCTTCCCGGAAGGTTTGGCGCGGCTGCTGCGTTATCCCGCCCGCTCGGCCATCCGTCTGTTCATCAGTGCCTGGCCTGTAGGGCTGGAAAATTCGATCGAATGGGAACTGGCCGATTTGCTGGTGGCTGTGGACGACGAATAGAGGGATGGCTAAGCCTTCCAAGGACGAGATAGGAGTAGCGGTTGAATGGCGACAGGTCAGAATCCCAGACCTGTCGCCATTGCCATTAACACAGTTGCTGGGTGAGTCGGGAAAAGGTATACTACAATCCACGCCGTTTCGATATGCCCAGTCCATTTACTTCTGCCCATTTTGAGCGTAGCTGCTTAGGATCGGTGATCAAATAAGTTGATGATCTCCCTTCCCGGAAGGTTGTCGAAGTTATTTGATCGCCAATCCTGAGGGTCTGAAGTACTGAAAGGATCACCCGCTGTGGGTCGCTTTCTTCCTCTCTCGTTGATAACCCTTCTACTAATTGTGGCTTTCCTGCGGATTCCATCGGGGCTGACTTCGGTTCACGCCGCCCCTAATCTGCCGCCCCGTCCCACCCTGACACCCACATCCACCCCTGCCCCCACATCCACCCCTGTTTCCCCAGCGCCGAACCTGGCCCGCATACTGCTGGTGGCGGGATCCGCCTACGAAGGCGCGTGGACGGTTGTCCAGTGGCAGGACAAGCCGGGCGAATGGCACGATGTGGAGGACTGGCAGGGGGAAGTGCGCAACGGCTGGATTCGCTGGCGGGTTGCCCCCAAAGACTGGAACACCGGACCTTTCCGCTGGCAGGTCTACGACAAAGCCGACGGAACTCTGCTGGCAAGCACGGCCAGTTTCACCCTGCCCACTGGCCCCTACGGGATTGTGTGGGTAGCGCCTACGGCTATTGCCCCAGAACAATAAGTCTACGCTTCGGCCCTTTCAGCTAGTTCCGCCCAGCGCGTAAAGGCATCTTCCAGGGATTTTTCCACCTTCTGTAGCTGAGCGGCCAGGGCCTGGATGCGGGTATAGTCCTCGCCGCCCAGGTTGAGGGCTGCCTGCAACTTGGACTGTTCCACCTCCCAACCGGCGATACCCGCTTCCAACTGCTCCAACTCCCGCTGTTCGTTCCATGTGAGTTTTTTTCCAGAAGTTCGACTTTCAGAAGTTCGACTTTTCGGAAAAAGTCGAACTTCTGCCTTCTCCCCCATCATCTCCTCATCCCGCAGTCGCCGATAGCTCTCGTAGGGTGCAGGATAGCGCTTGCCCAGCTTGCCGTTTTCATAGGGCA
>CAMDQF010000008.1 GCA_945905745.1 Litorilinea aerophila | reverse complement strand
CATCATTCCGCTGGCGGCCAGCAGGAGCAGGGAGTAGTACTCGCCTGCCTTTTTCTGCATGGCGGGCAGATAGCCACCGCTAAGGAGTACGCCGAAGATGGCGGCGATGGCCACCACCAGACGCACGCCCAGCGAGAAGTTGTCTGAGGTGGCCCCGCCCATATACGAAGCGGTGGGCTGGTTCCAGACGTAGACCGCCGCGCCGATACTCGCCAGCAATGTTACCAGCGAGAGACCAGGCAGAATGCCAGCCTCGCCCTGACGGCGGCGAAAAACATCCGCCATCATCACAATCATCGCGCCCACAATCAGTACGATTTCGGGGAGGAGGACGTGTAGATTTTCAAAGAGGACCGAAGTGTTCATTCGTGCTCCGAAGGGAGTGTTGCGTATCGCGTATTTCGTAAGAAGTGGCGATTGACTGGTTTTTGCTGTCGAAGGCGAAGTGTGGAAAGCAGACTTCACTATCGTCACAGTACGAATCAGTTTCAATGAATCTGATTCGTGACTACCTACGCAATACGAAATACGCAATACGTATCATTTCTGTACAACTGCTGGCACATTCGCCTGTAACACCTGCATCGCTTCCACCGCCGGGTTGATCTTGTCGAGGAAGAGATTGGGGAAGAGACCGATGACAAAGAAGAGCACGACCAGCGGAATTAGCAGGACCAATTCCCGGCGGTTCAGGTCGGGGAGCACGCCAGCTTCGTTCTTCGGGTTGGTCAACGGCCCCTGAGCTATTTTGCGGAAGGCGATCAGCAGATACCAGGCGGCCAGAATAATCCCGGCTGTGCCCAGCACCGCGTAGAGCGGGTTGTGAGCATAGGCCCCCAGCAGAATTGTGAACTCGCCCACGAAACCGTTGAGACCGGGCAACCCTGCGCTGCTCATGGCCACCACCAGAAAGAAGAAGCAGAAGACCGGAATGCTCTTCCACAGGCCGCCAAATTCGCTGAGCAGCCGGGTGTGGCGGCGTTCGTAGAGCATACCCACCATCAAAAAGAGCGCCCCCGTGCTCAACCCGTGGTTGACCATTTGTAGCACCGCGCCGCTCATCCCCTGTTGGTTGAAGGCGAAGATGCCCAGCATCACAAAGCCCAAGTGGGCCACGGAACCGTAGGCGACCAGGGATTTGATATCCTTTTGCACCAGCGAAACCAGCGCGCCGTAGAGGATGCCGACAATCGCCAGCCAGGCAAAGAGACCGCCGTAGCCCACTGCCGCCTCTGGGAAGATGGGCAGGGCGAAGCGCACAAATCCATAGGTTCCCATCTTCAGCAGCACACCGGCCAGAATGACCGAACCAGCCGTGGGGGCCTGGACGTGGGCGTCGGGCAGCCAGGTGTGCAAGGGGAAGAGTGGCACTTTGATGGCAAAGCCCAGGGCAAAGGCCAGGAAAGCAAACTGCTGGATCGTCACCGGCAGGTTGGCATTTTGCAGTTCCAATACATTGAAGGTGCCGGTGTTGAAGTAGACCAGCAGAATCGCCACCAGCATCAGCGCCGAGCCGGCCAGGGTGTAGAGGAAAAACTTAAGCGCCGCGTAGACCCGGTTCTGGCCGCCCCACTTGCCGATGAGGAAGTACATCGGGATGAGGCTGAACTCCCAGAAGACATAAAAGAGCACCAAATCCAAGGAAAGGAAGACGCCAATCATCGCCGTCTGCATCAGCAGCATCAGGGCCATATAGCCGCCCACATTCTCTTTGATGTGCTGATTGCTGAAGGCCACGGCAATGGGCATAAGGAAAGTCGTCAGCAGCACCAACCAGAGGCTGATACCGTCCACGCCCAGGTGGTAGAAGATGTCCAGATCGGGGATCCAGGCGTACTTCTCCTCCAGCACCATCCCTGCTGCGCCCTCCGGCCAGTTCATCAGCAGCAACAGGCTGACCAGAAAGGTGACGAGGGTTGTGCCCAGGGCAATGCTCTTTTTGGCCCCGTCTCCGGACACGGCCAATAGAATCAGCGCGCCGACGAGGGGGAGAAATGTGATAAGCGAAAGTAGGAAGTTCATTGGGTTACTTCACTCTGAAGTGGAGAGTTGCAGTTCAAATGGTCTCAAACAGTTGTTCGTAGGTCAATTCTCGATTGCTGTAACGGTCAAGATGCTTGTGTACCATCAAAATAATACCGAATTTTGACCGATCTGGATACTTTGCCTGAAAGGGCGGAATCAATTCGTCCACCATTGTTTGCCCTTCGCCTAAAAGCAGCGTCGGGCGTTCCATCAGCGGAATATTCTTCAAGATTAGCCGCCGCTTCTCGCTGTCCTGACCCGCTGCCCGCAGTTTGACGATAGTTGCTGAAAATTCCTCGGATGTCAACATTCCTACGCCGCCTCTCGTACCTGCGTGACGCCGGTTCGATCCAGAATGACAAAACCCGTTTCCAGCGCCTCCCGCTCATCGGTGGACTGCAATTCCCAGTCGTCTTCAGACGACTTCAGCTATCAGCCGGGAATTCATTCCTGGGCTGAATTCATTCCATCTACACAAACACAAAATACAACAACACCGCCACCACCCCCACAAAGAGACTGAGTGCGTATGTCGGCAGCAGCCCGTTGTGTACCCGGCGCAGCAGGTTGCCCGCGGCCAGATGCGCTGTGCCCAGCAGATTCACCGAACCGTCGATGGCCCGCTGGTCAATCATCCTGGCGAAAAAGTCGGCCAGGGCGCGCAGAGGTTGGACGATGGCTGTCATATACAACTCGTCAATGTACCACTTGTGCTGGGCCAGGGATTCCAGCGGCTTGAAGACATTCGTGATACGCTTGGCCCAGGCCGCGTCCTGCACGTAACGGCCATAGGCCAGACCGATGCCCGCCAGGGAGACCAGCGCGCTGACCACCAGCAGAGCGATCTCCAGACCGACCGACGGGTGAAATGACGCCGGGCCAACCGCCTCCTCCAGCCAGTGTTCCAGCGTCAGGACAAAAGGCAGGTTGAGAAGACCGCCCACCAGCGCCAACGCGGCCAGCACCCAAAGAGTGGAAGTCATCACGCCGTGGCTCTCGTGGGCGTGCTCGAAGACGTGCTTGTCCCGCTGCTTGCCCCAAAAGGCGACAAAGACGGCGCGGAAACTGTAGAAAGCCGTCAGCAGCGCGGTAAAGAGTCCCAGCACATACAACAGAAGGTTGCTGTCGAAAACGGTGAGCAGAATCGCATCCTTCGAGAAGAAGCCGGAGGTCAGCGGGAAACCGGCCAGGGCCAACGCGCCGATGGCGAACAATTTATAGGTCGTCGGCATCTTCTCCCGCAGGTTGCCCATTTTGTTGATGTTCAATTCGCCGCCGGGCAGCCCGTGCATCACATTGCCCGCGCTAAGGAAGAGCAGGGCCTTGAAGAAGGCGTGGGTGACCAGATGGAAGATGGCAAAGGCGTACGCGCCCACGCCCACGCCCAGAATCATATAGCCCAATTGAGAGATGGTTGAGTAGGCCAGAATCTTCTTCAGGTCGGTCTGCACCAGGGCAATCGACGCGCCCAGCAGCGCGGTCAACACCCCCACCCAGGCTGTTGTCGCCATCACACTTGGGGCCAGGTCAAAGAGGACGTGGGTGCGAGCGATCATATAGACACCCGCGGTCACCATTGTGGCCGCGTGGATCAGGGCGGAGACGGGCGTGGGGCCAGCCATGGCATCCGGCAGCCAGACGAAGAGGGGCAGCTGTGCGCTCTTGCCCGTGGCGGCCAGGAGAAGGAGGAAACAGACCGTACCCGCCACCCCTGCGCTCAGTTCGCCCGCGTGCTCGAAGACGCCCTCAAAGGTAATCGTGCCCAGGCTCGTCCACAGGGCCATGATCGCCAGCATCATCCCGAAATCGCCGATACGGTTGACGATAAATGCCTTCTTGCCCGCGTCGGCGTAGGAGCCGTAGGTGCTGTCCTCTTTGTCAAAGTAAAAGCCGATGAGCAGGTAGGAGGCCAGACCGACGCCCTCCCAGCCCACAAACATCCCCAGGAAGTTGTCGCTGAGGATGAGGATCAGCATCGCAAAGATGAAAAAGTTGAGATAGACGAAGAAACGCTGGAAGCGTTCCTCGTCGTGCATATAGCCCGTGGCGTAGATGTGAATCAGCGCACCCACACCAGTGACGACCAGAGCCATTGTCACGCTCAGGCTGTCGATAAGCATCGCCGCCGGCGCGTGGAAGCTGCCGACGTCGATCCAATCCCACAGGTGGACGACCGCTTCCCGGTGGTGGGGGTCCATCCCCAGCAGGCTGAAGAGCAGACCCACGGCCACGGCGAAGGCGCCGATCACCGCAACCGATGCGATCCAGCCGATGGCGTTTTTGCTCAGCCGCGCGCCAAAAAACATGTTGAAAAGCGCACCCGCAGCAGGAAAGGCGAAGATAAGCCAGGCGAAGTCGAGCATAAGCGTAGAATCTCCGGTGAGGAGGGAGCGGCTGTCAGGGATTGGGGACTGGGGACTGGGGACTGGGCGTCTTCCCAGTCTCCAATCCCCAGTCCCTAATCCCCAATCACCACTTCAACAAATTAATCTCGTCAATATTAATACTCTTCCGATGCCGGGTGTTGGCAATCAGAATCGCCAGCCCCACGGCCACTTCGGCGGCGGCTACGGCCATAATCATAAAGACAAAGACCTGGCCGTTCAGGTTGCCCCACTGGCGGCTGAGGGCGATGAGGGTCAGGTTGACGCTGTTGAGCATCATCTCCACGCACATAAAGATAATCACCGCATTGCGACGCACCATCACACCGGTTGCGCCCACGGCGAAGATCAGGGCAGCCAAAATCAGATAATAGCTGGTCGGAATCATCGGTCGCTCGCTTTCAGGGACGCAATGCCTTCGCCCGCGCCTTCAGGTTGGCGGCCCAGCACCAGCGCGCCGATCAGCGCCACCAGCAGCAGGACACCCACCAGTTCAAAGGGCAGGATGTAGTTGGTGAAAAGTTCCAGGCCGACGGTTTTGGGTGCGCCGCCGTTGAGGGCCGCATTGGGGTCTGCGGGCAAAGGCAGCAGTTTTTGCAGCGCGCTGTAGCCCAGCCCCGCCAGCAGAATCAGCCCCAGCCCCAGCCCTACCAAACGGCTCCAGGTGCGCTGGTGCGCCTTGAAGTCGTTCGTCTCCCCGCCGATGAGCATAATGACGAAGAGGATGAGAATGACGATGCCGCCGGCGTAGATGATGACCTGGGCCGCGGCCAGAAACTGGGCTTCCAGGGTCACATACAGAACGGCCAGCATGGCAAAGTTCACCAGCAGAAAGAGCGCGCTGTGGACAGGCTGGCGGCTGACCACCACACCGAAGGCTGCGGCCAGACAGACAGCCCCGATTACCAGAAAAAAGAGAAGGGATATACTCATAGCCACTTACTCCGGGCGGATGATGACGTTGGGTTCGCCGGGGTTGAGCAGTTGCTCTTTGGTCAGGATGAAATCCTTGCGCTCGTAGTTGGCCATGGCGAATTCGTGGCCCAACACAATCGCCTCCACCGGGCAGGCTTCCTCGCAGTCGCCGCAAAAGACGCAGCGCAGCAGGTTGACCTCATAGACTTTGGCGTAGCGCTCGCCGGGAGAAGTCGGATTCTCCAGATCGTTCTCGTCCGCCTCCACGTAGATCGCGCCAGTGGGACAGGCCGCCTCGCAGAGCATACAGCCGATGCAGCGCTCCATCCCATTGGCGTAGCGCCGCAGTTCGTGCTTGCCCCGGAAACGGGGATACATCGGGACCGAATCCCGGGGGTACTCCGTTGTCACCGGCTTTTCGGCCAAGTGCTTCAACGTCACACCCATCGCCTTGCCGATGTCGATTGCGCCTTTGATATAGTCGCCGAGTGCCATAAGTGAAAGCCTTTGAGATTGGGAGACTGGGAGATTAAGAGATTGGAGATTGGGTACACAATCTCCCAATCTCCCAATCCCTTATTTCAGAAACACCGCCAACAGCGCCGAAATCACCATATATCCGATGCTCAACGGCAACAGGAAGGTCCAGCAGAAGGTCATCAGTTGGTCATAGCGGGGGCGGCTGACGCTGGCCCGCACCCAAATGAAGACACAGAGCAGGATGAAAACTTTGGCCAGCAGATAAATCGGGCCGAGCCAGACAATCTCCTCGGCGAAGGGGCCACGCCAGCCACCAAAAAAGAGGGTAGCCATAATGGCGCTGGTGGTAATCATATTGATATATTCGGCCATCATAAAGATGGCGAATTTCATGCCGCCGTATTCGGTTTGGAAACCGGCCACCAACTCGTTTTCCGTCTCTGGCAGGTCAAATGGGCTACGGTTGGTCTCGGCCAGGATGCAGATGAAGAAGAAGGGGAAGGCCAGCCAGAGCCAGATCCACTCCCACCAGGGCCGGACATTGTCCACCAGAGCGACCAGGGAGAAGTCTCCAGCCAGAATCAGAATGCTGACCAGAAACATCCCCATTGGGAGTTCGTAAGAAACCATCTGGGCCGAGGAGCGCAGCGCGCCCAGCAGTGAGTAGTTGTTGTTGCTGCTCCACCCGGCCAGAATAATGCCATAGCCCTCCACGCCCGCAATCGCCAGAATCCAGAGAAAGCCGATGCTCACATCCGCCACTGCGGGCATACCGCTGGCAATTGGGATCACCGCCCAGATAAGCAGGGCGGGGACCAGAGCCAGGGCAGGCGCGAGGACGTAAATCGGCTTGTCCACATGGTTGGGGATGATCTCTTCTTTGAAGAGCGCCTTTACCGCGTCGGCCAGGGGCTGCATCAGGCCAAACTTGCCCGCCCGGTTGGGGCCATAGCGGACCTGAAAGCGGCCCAGCAGTTTGCGCTCCAGCAGCGTGAGATAGGCAAAGCCTGTCAGCAGCACAAAAAAGAGCACAACAATACGGATGACAGGAAAAACGACCAAATTGAGCCAGTCCATACGGCTTCCTCAGAGTGAAACTTCTCGAATCAATACAGGGACGCAGATTTCGCAGAAAACCGCAGATTTTCGCAGATTTCTGTTTTGCGTAGGTCACACATTTTGTGTGACAACTGCAACTTCCCCTTCAGATTGTCCCAGCAAAAACTATCAGTCGGCGAGTACTTCCCAATCTTCCATAGCGACCGATTCGGTCGGATCGTCGTAGCGAAGTACGCTATCTTTCAAAAGATGCTCACCGAAAATATCTGGCTCATCCAACACGACATCTTCTCCAAACGTTTCTACATGAAACGCAAGGGCAGAGCGCAAATCGGCGACTGCATCGTCGTATGTGTCGCCTTCGCCGACCACTGCACCGACGATTCCGATTGGGTAGGCGACGAAACCGTCCGGGTGCTTCTCGACGACAATACTAATCCGTTGCGTCACAGCAATCTCTCCTCGTTCCCATCGCTCTGCGTGGAAACGTCTGTGCGACGCTCAGCGTCAGCAGTCGACCAAGCTGTCCGGCTGCAAGCCGGACTTACGGGTATTGAACCGATGCGCGTCCATCGCCACTAATTACGAAATACGCAGTACGCATTACGCAGCTTTTTCGATCTTCACCCGCTGCGTCACACTCCCATTCAATAGCGCCCCCACGGGCGCGCCAGGCAGACTTTCGGGAATCCACGCGCTGCCGGGCTGGACCTGGGCGCTGACGCGGACGGAGAGAGAGAGCGATCCCTCTGGGCTGCTGACCACCACGGCTGCGCCTTCGGAGAGGCCCAACTTTGTGGCATCTGTCGGGTTGAGACCGACGACCGGGCCGACAGTCACGCCATCCAACTTCTCGGTAGCGCCAAAAAGTGTGCCGCCGTCGAAGAGAACCGTGCCGGTGACGAGGGTCAGGGGATACTCTTTGCTCCCCTTCGCCATCTTCTGGCGCACTTCCTTCAGTTCCGGCTTGGCCTTCAACGGGGCAGCATCCCACTGCGCGCCCTGATCGCCCAGGTTCTCCCAACTGATACTCCGGTAGAGGGAGGTCGCCTTGCCAATCTCGGCCAGCACCGCTTTGGCGTCGGCGTAGTGCCAGTGCGCCCCCAGCTTCTGGGCCAGGTGGCTCAAAATCGCCCAATCGGCCGCGGCCCGGCTTTGGGGCAGGGCGACGGCTTTGGGTGCGCGCTGCACCCGGCGTTCCAGATTGGTAAAGGTGGCGTCGCTCTCCGCCCAGCCCAACGCGGGCAGGACCACATCGGCCCGCTTGGCCGTCTCGGTCAGGTAGAGTTCCTGTACCACCAGCAGTTCCAGGCTGTCCAGCTTCTCTGCCCAATCGGGCCGCTCGCTGGCCGGGTCCGCGCCCATCACATAAAGGGCCTTGACGCCCCCGTCCAGCATCTGCTTGTAACTCTTGCCCGCCGCGCTGGGCAGCTTGCACTCCCACAGATGTTCCAGCCGCTTGGCCGCATCTTTGTTACCCACAGAGGCGTGACCGGGCAGGGCATCGGGCAGGACGCCCATATCCCGTGCGCCCTGGCTGTTGGCCTCCAGACCGACAAAGGCCAGCCGGTCCTGATGACCGGTGAGGAAGGCCAGATTCGCCAGCCCGTCCCGGATGGCCGGGCCGTCGCTGCCGCGAGCCGCCTGGGGGCCGTAAATAATCAACGCTTTCTCGCTTTTAGCCAGCATGGCCGCTGCGGTTTTGACGGCCGCCGGGTCCGTGCGGCAGAGGTCCCGCAGTGCCTGGTCGTCCGCCTCTTCGGTCCACTTTTTCACATCGGCTGAATGGGAAACCGCCGCGCTGTTCAGACCCTCTTTTTGGCCCGCCGCGGCCCGCAACAGACCGTTGAGAAGCGTAGCTTCGGTCCCCGGCTCGTAGGCCAGATAGGGTCCATTGTAACGGGTCAGTTCAATTTTGCGGGGGTGGGCGATAATTAGCTTGGCCCCGCCCTTCTTCACCGCGCGCTTCAGGTGCAGGTCCAGAATCGGCAGCTCCTCGCTGGGGTCGATGCCAAAGAGGAAAATCGTGTCCACCTGGGGGTTCGGCCCGTACTGGGGTTTCATCACCCCGGCCAGAGAGGGCAGACCGGCAGCAAGGCCGGCCACATCCCCGCCGTCCCGGTGGTCAATGTTATTCGTACCCACCACACCCCGGAAGAGCTTTTGCAGCAGATAGTTGCTTTCGTTGCCGATTTTGGCGCTGCCAATCGCGCCGATGGCCGATGCGCCGTGCTGGGCCTTCACCGCCTGCAACTTCCCGGCAATGAACTCCAACGCCTCGCTCCACTGGACCGGCACGAGTTCACCGTTCTTGCGCAGGAGCGGCGTCTCCAGCCGGTTGGCACCGTTGACCCAGTGGTGGGCAAAGCGGCCTTTGTCGCAGATCCACTGGTCGTTGACCTGCATATTCTCCCGGCCAATGATGCGGCGGATGGTGTGGGTACGGGTGTCTACCCGGATGTTGCAGCCGATGGAGCAATGATTGCAGACGCTGGCCGTGCGTTCCACTTCCCAGGGGCGGTAGGAAAAGCGGGAAATCTGGTTGGTCAGCGCGCCTACCGGGCAGATGTCGATGATATTACCGCTGGTCTTGGCGTCGACGGGCTGGCCATCCTGAATGTCGATGACTGTCCGGTTGCCCCGGTTGTGCAGGCCGAGTTGGGGCTTGTCTTCCCACTCTTCCAGATAGCGGATGCAGCGCCAGCAGAGGACGCAGCGCTCCTGATCCAGGACAATCATATCCGAGATGTCGTAATTCTTCTGGGCGAGTTGCTTGGCTTCCACCAGTTGGCTGATCCCCGGCCCAAAGCGCAGGGTCTGATCCTGTAACGGGCACTCGCCGCCTTTGTCGCAGATTGGGCAGTCCAGAGGGTGATTGAGCAGAATGAAGCCCAGGTTGGCCTCCTGCACATCGCGCACCTGTTTGGAAGTGGTATGCACGACCATTCCGGCGGCCACGGGTGTGGTGCAGGCCGTGGCCAGCCGCGAACCGCGCGGCCCTTCGATCTCCACCATACACATCCGGCAGCAGCCCACCGGGTCCAGTTTGGGGTGGGAGCAGAAGACGGGGACTTCGATATTGACCACCTCCGCTGCATCCACCAACAGTGTGTTGGGGGCCACAGAGACTTGCTTGCCGTCGATTGTCAGGGTTACGTTATCAGCCATTAAAGTTCGTTCCTAAAGAATAGAACGCGGTTTAGCGGATCGGGCGGATTCCCGCGGATTAGAACAAAATCGAAACAACACGAACAGGATGGATAGTCAAGATATTCACGGATTCAAACCGAAACAGGGGAAAACCCAGATTCGCCAAATGTTGGAAGAATCTCGCTGACATCGAGTGAATAGTCCGGAAATGCTAAAGGCGTCAGGCGATCTCCGGATCGGAAAGTCTGCTTGGACTCAAAGTCGGCGTCATCTTGATTCAGTGCAGATGGTTTTCGGTAAACAATGACCGAATCATCATTCAGGTTGACGATCCAATACTCCTGGATGCCAGCCCGGGCATAGAGATGACGCTTGTCTCCGTCGTCATACCCTAACGTTGTGTACGAGACCTCTAACGCCAGCAGGACATCCGTAGGTCGAGGATGTCGTTGAGAATAATTGCTCGGTTCGGGCTTCAACAACGTAATATCCGGTTCAGGCTCAGAAGTTCGTCTAGTAATTGTCAACGGCAATTGAACACTGACTACTGCCCGCTCGCGCAAATCAATAGTGAAACGGTTTTGTAGCTTGCGAATACAAGCTGCCTGTCGGGAAGACATCGGAGGCATTGGTACTAGAATCCCTTCGATCAGTTCGATACGCTCGTCGTCTCGAAAGAAGCCGATTTCGATCAACTGATGATACTCTTCTAATGAAAAACGGCGTACAGGCATGCGCGGCGGTATGACAAACGATAGATCATAACCGCTATTCAGCTTTGATTGCTTGACTGCTACGCTCACCTTTTACCTGTCTTTCTCAATACCCTTCTGCTGCAAAACCGGCGAAATCGTCACTACTCTCACGTCTTACGTTTCACGCTTTACGTCAATCCCCCGGCACGAACTCGTCGTGGAGAACAATCCGCTCGCCCTGGGACTTCTGCGCGTTCTGGCGCAGTCCACTGGGTTGGTGGGTGTCGGGCCGGTAGATGGGCCGGATGGGAATCTGCGGGCCGATTGAACTGGGATTGGTTTTTTCGATGTGGGACAAAAATTCGTGGCGGAACTTCGCCAGATTGCTCTGCATCCCCCAGACCGACGCTTCACCAAAGGGACAGAAACTCTTGCCGGCGATGTTGCGGGCGATATATTCCAGGAGTTCCAGGTCCTTCTCCCGGCCCTGACCCTCTTCGATGCGAATCATAATTTTTTCCAGCCATGCGCCCCCTTCCCGGCAGGGGGTGCATTTGCCGCAGCTCTCCTCCCGGTAGAAGGAGAGTGTGCGCCGGGCGATCTCCACCATGGAAAAGCGCTCGTCGATGACAATCACACCGGCGGAGCCGAGGAGGGAACCGGCCGCGGCCACACTCTCGTAGTCCAGGGGCGTATCCATCTGGCTCGGCGTCAGCAGCTTCATGGACAGGCCGCCGGGGACAATCGCCTTGATGGGCACGTCGTCCAACTCTGGGCCGCCGCCGTATTCGTAAATCAGTGTGCGCAGGGTGGTGGCGTGGGGCAGTTCGTAGTTGCCGGGCCGCTTCACATTGCCGCTCAGGCAAAAGATACGCATCCCAGCGCTCTGCTCTGTGCCAAATTTGCGATACCACTCCACCCCGTTGCGCATGACGTGGGTGACGTTGCAAATCGATTCCACGTTATTGACGATTGTAGGCTTGGCATAAAGACCCTCAACCGCGGGAAAGGGCGGTTTGAGCCGGGGCTGTCCCCGGTAGCCTTCCAACGACGAAAGCTGGGCGGTCTCCTCACCGCACTCATACGCGCCCGCTCCCCGGTGTAGGACCACTTCCAGCTTTTTGCCCGTGCCAAAGCAGTTGTCACCGATATAACCGGCGGCTCTGGCCTCGTCGATGGCTGCTTGCATTCGGGTCCAGGCAAAATAGTATTCGCCACGGATATAAACATAGGCCTGTTCCGCCTCGATGGCGAAGGCGCTCATTACAATCCCTTCCAACAACTGGTGGGGATCGTACTCCATCAGCATCCGATCCTTAAATGTGCCCGGCTCGGATTCGTCGGCGTTGACCACCAGATAGCGGGGGAAGACGCCTTTGGGCAGAAAGCCCCACTTGACGCCGGTGGGGAAGCCCGCGCCGCCCCGCCCGCGGATACCGCTGGCTTTGACCTGATCGATGACGGCTTGGGGTTGCATTTCGCTCAGCACCCGTTTGGCCGTGGCATAGCCGCCGTCGGCCTCGTAGCTGGCCAGGGTGTGGCTCTGGGGTGTCTTGACGCGGGAGAGCAGATAGAGGGTCTCCATCCCGCCGTGGTTGTAAGGGCCGGCGGTGGCACCGCTCTTCTGCGGGTCGCCTTCGGGAGTCCAGCGTTCCAGCGTCGTGAAGCCCTTGCCCGCTTTGAGCAGATCTACGACCTGTGCCACGTCCTCTGGCGAATCCAAATTCTCGAAGTAGCGAATCTGACCGGTTTTCTGATCCGTGACCGCTGCCATGGGTGCCGTACCACAAGAGCCAAGACATTCCATGTGGTCCAGGCCGAACTGACCGTCCGCGGTCTGCTGGCCGTGGTGGATGCTGAGCGCGTCCTCAAAGTGGTGCAGACACTTGCCGCCGCCGCGCAGCATACAGGGGACATTCGTGCAGACCTCCACATGATATTCGCCCTTCGGCTGCTCGTGGAACATATTATAGAAGCCGACGACCGCGCTCACCTCCACCGGGGCGATGCCCAAGATGGCGGCCAATTCGTTCTGGGCCTCCACCGGGCAGTAGCCGAATTCACGCTGGATCACATAGAGCGCGGGCAACACCGCCGACCGCTGCCGCCCAGCCGGGTAGCGGGTCATTATTTCGTCGATTTCAACACGCATTGCAGTAGTAAGCATATGAACCTCAAAAAAGAACACGGATTAGACGGATTGAAAGGATTTACACGGATCTTTCTGGCGATCTACCCTTCAATGGATTGTCGAATATCCGTCGTCTGTGTTGTGGTTTGGGACCGAAATTCAATACTAACCCAACTTCACAATCGGTTGCACGAAGGTAATTGGTCAGTTGGGCCAAATGTGCTTCATCGATGTTCTCTGCGGTCTTCAGTTCAAGCACCACTTTATCTTCCACAATAATATCGGCATAATACTTGCCAACAGGTGTTCCTTCGTAAAAGACAATGAGTGCCTGTCGATTTTCCGCACGAAGTCCACGTTTCCGCAATTCCAGCAGCAAGGCTGATTCGTATACCTTCTCCAAGAATCCAAAACCAAGGGTATTGTAAACTTTATAAAAGGCACTAATGATTTCGCCGGTCAGCGCTGAATGCTTCACATCATTCCCTCATCTGTGAAATCCAGAATAATCCGTGAAAATCTATCCTATCCATCCAATCCGTGTGCTTTTGTTATCTGTCCACTTCCCCCAGCACAATATCAATCGACCCAATATTCGTCACAATATCTGACAACATTTCACCGCGGCTCATTGTGTTGATGGCATACAAATTATTAAAACTTGGCCCGTGGATGTGCAGGCGATAGGGGCGGGGCGAGCCGTCGCTGTAGAGATAAAAGCCTAGTTCGCCTTTGCTGCCCTCGATGCCGTGGTAGAGAAAGCCGGGGTTGACCCGGAAGCCTTCGGTCATCAGTTTGAAGTGATGGATGAGGGATTCCATACTCAGGTCCAGCTCGGCCCTGGGCGGTGCAGTGACTTTGCGGTTGTCGGTCTTGAAGAGGCCGTCGGGCAGGTTTTTGATGGCCTGACCGATGATGCGCAGGCTCTGGCGCATCTCTTCCATGCGCACCAGATAGCGGGCGTAGCCATCGCCTTCACTGTGCACCGGCACTTTGAAATCGTAGTTCTCATAGCCGCCGTAGGGCATATCCCGGCGCAGGTCCCAGTCCACACCGCTGCCCCGCAGCATCGGTCCAGTCAGCCCCATCTCCAACACCTGCTCGCGACTCAGCACGCCGATGCCTTGCAGACGGTCCTTCCAGACCCGCTGCTCAGTCAGCATCCGCTCGTAGTCGTCGATTTTGCTGGGCATCACCCGCACAAAATCCTGCAAGTGGGTGAGGAAGGCTTCGGGCAGATCCGCCCAGACACCGCCCACACGAATGTAGCTGACGGTCAGCCGTGCGCCACAGACCATCTCGAAGAGGTCGAGAATGCGTTCCCGCTCCCGGGTGGCGTACATCAACAGAGACATCCCCGTGCCGGAAACGTCGAGGACGTGGGTGGAGAGCCAGAAGAGATGGGAGGCGATACGCTGCAATTCACCCATCATCACCCGGATCACCTGTGCCCGTTGCGGAATCTCAACGCCGAGCATCTTCTCCACAGTCAGGACGTAGGCGAAATTGTTGTTCATCCCGGAGAGGTAATCCATCCGGTCGGTGTAGTAGACAAAATCTTTGTAGCGCTTGCTCTCACCGGTTTTTTCAAAGCCGCTGTGCAGATAGCCCAGGTCCGGGTCGATGCTGACCACCCGCTCGCCGTCCAACTCCACCACCAAACGCAACACGCCGTGGGTGCTGGGGTGGTGGGGACCCATATTGATAATCATATTTTCCCGGTTCATACCGGGGGGCATATCGGGGGCATGGCTGATGGAGGGGAGAATTTGGGTGCCCAGCGTCTCAAATTCCGGATCGTCCCAGGTCAGGGTGAAAGGGACCTCTTCGCCGCCCATAGGAATCTGCTTTTGCAGGGGATGATTGGGCCATTGCTTGGGCATCAAAATGCGGCGAGGGTCCGGGTGACCGGTGTAGCTGATGCCCATCAAGTCGGCGCATTCCCGCTCTGGCCACTCCGCGCCCTGATAGGCGGCGGTGAGGCTGGGGATGGTGGGTTTGTCACCCCCCGTGCAATCAGCCATCAGTGTGATGTGTTGCTTGCGGCTGTAGGAGCGCAGCTGGGCCACAGACTGGAAGCGGGGCGCGCCGGCGTCGATGGGCAGTTCCTTGCGATCTAGGCCGGTCACGTCAATGAGGGATTCGTAGCGCAGTTGCGGATCGCTTTTGAGAAATTGGGCGACCTCCACCAGCTTCTCCGGCTTGACGTAAAGCACCTGGTTGCCGTTGTGCAGACCGGCGGCCAACACATCCCCGCCGAAGCGCTCGGCCACGCGGCTGGTGTCGGCGCTTTCGCCGCTGGGCATAGGGGCCACGGCAGGCACACCCGGCACATTCAGGCTGGGCAGGGTTTCGTAGGAGCGGACGCGGGGGGAGGTGTTTAATGGCATACAGTGAACTCCGGTTTGGAGTGAACAGTTATCAGTAATCAGTGAACAGTTACCAGTGCCGAGACATCCAAGTGATCACTGATAACTGATTACTTCTGCTTGTTAGTACGCGCCCAGAGGCAAAATCTCGTCCACCGTCGGCGCGATCTGCTTGGGCTTGCGCCAGTCGTCGATGCTTTCCCGTGCTTGTTTGTCGCGTAGCTTTTCCAACGCAAAGAGGAGAGCTTCCGGGCGGGGCGGGCAGCCAGGGATGTAGACATCGACCGGAATGATTTTGTCCACGCCCTGAATGATGGCGTAGTTATTGAAAGGACCGCCCGCGCTGGCGCAGATACCCATGGCGATCACCCACTTGGGCGCCGACATCTGGTCGTAGATGCGCTTGATGACCGGGGCCATTTTGTTGCTCACCCGACCCGAAACAATCATCAGATCGGCCTGGCGGGGGCTGGCCCGGAAAAGCTCCGAGCCGTTGCGGGCAATATCGTGGCGGGCAGTGCCCGTGGCAATCATCTCAATGGCACAGCAGGCCAGACCGAAAAGGAGCGGCCACGTACTATTGGCCCGGCCCCAGTTGATGAGGCTATCTAATGTCGTTGTAACAATGCCATCGGGTGCTTTTTGTTCGATACCCATAAATACCTCGTGGTGCGTGGTGCGTGTACCTGCAACCTGCAACTTTCAACCTGCAACACTTACCCTCCCCACTTCAACGCGCCCTTCTTCCACTCATAGACAAAGCCAACGATCAGAACGAGCAGAAAGGGGGCCATCGCCACCAGCGCGAAGACCCGCAGGTCACGCAGAACTGCGGCCCAGGGGTAGAGGAAGATGACTTCAATGTCGAAGATCAGAAAGAGCATCGCCACCAGGTAGTATTTGACGGGAAAACGGCGGCGGGCATCGGAGAAGGGAATGATGCCAGATTCGTAGGGCTCCAGCTTTTGGCTGTTCGTCTCTTTTGGCCCCAGAATCGCGGGCAAAATCAAGACGATCGCGCCAAAAACAGCGCCAAGCACAATCATAATCAGCAGAGGCAAATAATCTATTGCCATCATGCGTCCCTTTCGCTGCGACGTAGGCGGTGGGCGACAAACGCCACTATTTGCAAGACAAAACGCCCACTCGGACTCTATTTGCAAGAGAGGGCGACCACATTGACTGAAATCAGGGATTGCGGGCGGGATTCGTTCGTGCATTTTTACACGAACGGGGCCATTGTAGCACGGATGAAAGGGGCTGTCAAAGCCATATCCAGTTTTGTGAAATTTGGAGCTTTGTTGTAGTGTAGACACCAATCTTTGCCTTGCAGACTTTTCCAAATCAAAACCGTTATGCTATACTGCTTGGCGTTTGTACTTTTCCACACAATCGGATTTTTGTACCGTAGGTTGGGTTCTTCCGGCAGAAGTCTGAGGGAATTGTTTTGATGAGTTGCGCCGGAAGAACCCAACCTACCCAAAAGTGACTCGAAGGAGCGGCACGTATGCTGTCTCAGTACGCATTCATTCTCATTATGGCAGCGATTGCGCTGGTATTGCCTTTGGCAGCGATTATTCTGGGCCACATTCTGGGGCCACGACGGCCCGATGCCGTGAAGAATGCGGTCTACGAAAGCGGTGTGGAAACCATCGGTGATACGTGGGTCCAATTCCGTGCCCAGTATTACCTGATTGGTCTCGTCTTTGTGGTCTTTGATGTGGAAGCGATTTTCCTCTTCCCCATCGCTATCGCCTACCAACAGTTGGATATGTTCGCCGTCTTTGCGACAATCTTCTTTGTGCTGCTGCTGGTTGTCGGTCTGCTCTATGACTGGCGCAAAGGCGCACTTGAGTGGCAATAAAGGCTTAAGAGAAAAGCCGGAAAAGATATCATTTTTTCTGTGCTTAGGAACGGCGATCAAATAAGTTGGTAAGCTGTGTGAACGTTTTGAGTGAATTTATTCTGAAGTTCATCAAGTTATTTAGTCGCCAATCCTTATCAGCGTTCATCAGTGGCTGAATAGGTTGTATTGAGATTATCGATTTGCGCACGCCCCTGGGGTTGGAGGCAAACGGATGCAAGGTTCAACTGCGTGGAGTGATGGGATTGTCGGGCTGTTGACCGGATTGGGTCTGCCGGAAATGCTGGCATTGGGCATCGCCTATGGGATTGGCGCGTTTATCCTTGTCAACTTTGGGATGATTTCGGCCCTGCTGTTGATTTGGATCACCCGCAAGGCCATCAGCCGGATGCAGGATCGCATCGGTCCCAACCGTCTCGGCCCCTACGGTCTCTTTCAAACGGTGGCCGACGCGGTCAAGCTGATCTCCAAAGAGATTATTACGCCCAGCCAGTCCGATTTTCTGGCCTACAATGCGGCCCCAATCCTCTCGGTTTTTGGTGTGCTGATTTTGCTGGCGGTCGTTCCCTTTGCGCCTGGCCTGATCGGTATGGACCTGAACATCGGCGTACTCTTTGTGGTGGCCCTTGGCTCTATCGGTGTGATGGCTGCGCTGATGGCGGGCTGGGGCAGCAACAACAAATATGCTCTGTTGGCCGGTTTCCGGGTGGTGGCCCAATTGCTCAGCTACGAAATTCCCATGGTGCTTTCCATGTTGACCGTCGTGCTGGTTACGGGCACAATGAGCTTTGGCCGCATTACCGAGTTTCAATCCCTCACCATCGGTGGCTTCAATCTGGGCATTGGCTGGCTGGGAATTATGATGCCGGCTGCCATGCTCATCTTCTTCATCAGCTCCCTGGCCGAGGCCGAGCTGACCCCCTTCGACCTGTTGGAAGCCGAATCCGAACTCATCGCCGGTTTCCACATCGAGTATTCGGGGATGAAATTTGCGATGTTCTTCCTGGCCCAGTTTGTCAACGCCTGGGTGCTGTCGGCGCTGATGGCGATTCTCTTCCTGGGCGGCTGGCAAGGTCCCGGTGTGGGTCTGCCCCTCATTGGCCCGATTTTGGGTTTTGGCTACTTCTTTATTAAGGCATACGCCGTCTACGTCCTGCAGCAGTGGGTGCGCGGTACATTCCCCCGCATCCGCATCGACCAGATGATGTACTTTGCCTGGAAGGTGCTGGTTCCCGCCACTGTCGCTCTGATCGTTGTGCAGGCCATCGCCCAGAAGTTACCCTTCCCCAATCCGGTCATCTACGCCATCATTTTCCTGGCAAATATCGGCGTGATTTGGGTGGTAGCTACAGTCCTGCAGCGCTACATCAAAAGCGCCACGATGGGCACCAAACGCTCCTTCGAGCCGACCTCCCTGATCGGCTCGATGCAGAAGGCGGACACCTACGCGATGTACTAAAGTATGAGATTAAGAGATTTAGAGATTAGTCTGAGCGAATCTCCCAATCTCCCCATCTCCCCATCTCTTATTTTTGTGACTCATTTTACGCAGGAAGCGCAGGTTTTTCGATGCCACCATTGCCTCCCCTACCGACTATCGGCCAACTGGTCTTTACCGGCTTCGCCTTTTTTACCTGTGCTTCGGCGCTGGGTGTAGTGCTGGCGCGCAATCTATTCCACGGCGCGCTGGCACTGGTGGCAACGCTTTTTGGCGTGGCCGCGCTCTATGTGATGTTGGAAGCTGAGTTTTTGGCCGTCAGTCAGGTGCTGGTCTACGTGGGCGCGATTGCCACCCTCATCACCTTTGCCATTATGCTCACCCGCTCAATGATGTACGGCAAGACTTCGCCGATGAACCGGCAATGGGGCAAGACCGGGCTCTTTGCGGTGATGATCTTTCTGGCTCTCTATGGCTTTGTCGGCTCGATCCCCTGGGCAGACAGCGCTCCGGCAGTGCTGGCCGACGAGTCGATGATCGCCGCTTTGGGTGTGCAGTTTGTCACCGACTATGTGATCGCCTTTGAGGTAATGGGTCTGTTGTTGCTGGTGGCCCTGGTCGGTGCTGTGATGTTGGCCCGGGACAATAATTAAGCAGTGAACAGTTATCAGTAATCAGTCGAGTCATCTCACACCACTGGTAACTGATTACTGCCCACTGATAACTGCTCACTTGTACGCAGGAGGACTCATCCGTGGTTCCATTGACCGGATATTTACTGGTAGGCGCATTTCTCTTCTCGGCGGGTCTCTACGGCGCGCTGGCCCGACGCAACGCCATTGCGGTGCTGATGAGCATTGAGTTGATGCTCAACGCGGCCAACATCAATCTGGTGGCCTTCTGGCGCTATGGCGATACCCCAGCCAATCTGACGGGACAAGTCTTCGCTGTGCTGATTATTGCCCTGGCGGCAGCCGAAGCAGCCGTGGGTTTGGCGCTGATCATCTCCGTCTACCGGGAACGCAAGACAGTGAATTTGGATGAATTGGACCTCCTGGCTGGGTAGGAGGCAAGCCAAAATGCCCAAACAGTTATTGACGGGCACGGTAGAAGAGCAGTGCGACTTTCTCTTCGAGATGGCCCAGGAAAAGATGCGGGACGGCAACTTCACAGGAGCCTATCACGCTTTGAAGGAAGTGGTAAAGCACGCACCAGAGCGCAAGGAAGCGGTTGCACTGTTGGCCCTTGCCAAAGAGCGCAAATCTGAGCAGACTCGTTTGTTGCTTGTCTCGCTGGCTGGTGCAATTCTCTTTATAGGTTTTGGTTCGTTCGCTCGTCTCTCCAGCGATTTGTGGTTGCTGGGGTTGGGTTTTGTCGGGCTGGTAGTCGGCTACGGGGTAGGGAATCTGCTCAACAGTCTGCGCCGCCCCACCGAAGTCGGTTTGAAGTAAAGGATTTGGACGCAGATTAACGCAGAATACATCCGTGTTTATCAGCGTTCATCAGTGGCAAAAGAAAATCAGCGCAGATCAAATCATTGCAATCTGCGTCCCGATTTTCTTGACTCATTGAACTATCAATTGTCGTAACGCACGCCAATGAGGTCTGTCTATGGATGGCATTTTTAACGCAGCGTGGATTGTACCCATCCCACCCTTCCTGGCTTTTCTCGCCATCGTCCTGGGGTTGAACCGCAACAAGCGCGGCACGACTCTGGTGGCGGTGAGCGCGGCGGTCTTGAGCTGGATTCTGGGCTGGGGCATTGCCTTTGCTTCCTTCTTCGCCGAACATTTCGGCGAACACCCCATCGACCAGGCGCTCTACTCTATCCCCACGGGGACGAGTGAGATCGTGATTGGCTATGCGGTGGATCCGGCCAACGCGCTGATGCTCTTTATGGTCCCCTTCCTGGTCTTGATGATCTTCATCTACTCCAGCGGGTATATGACCTTTCCAGGCCATCTGAACGCAGCAGCCTTTCCGGAAGCAGTGGCCCAAGGCAAAGACCCACGCTACAGCCGCTTCTTCGCCTACATCTGCCTCTTTGCCACGGGTATGCTGGGGCTGGTCGTCTCCAACAGTCTCCTGATGTTCTTCATCTTCTGGGAGATTATGGGGCTGTGCAGCTATCTACTCATCGGCTTCTGGTACGAGAAGCCGACGGCTAGAGCCGCGGCCATCAAAGCCTTTATGACCACCCGTATCGGCGATGCAATTATGCTGATCGGTATGATGTTCCTCTACATTCAGAGCGAACCGAGCAGCCTGCGCTTCTCCGAACTCTTCACCGCCGAGAATCTGGAGCACCTGGCCCACAGCACAGCCAACGTTCCCGTCATCGGTGCAGTTCCCTGGATTGCCGTAATTGCAGTCCTGATCTTCTTCGGGACTATCGGCAAGAGCGCCCAATTCCCCCTGCACGTCTGGTTGCCGGATGCGATGGAAGGCCCCACACCGGTCAGCGCGATGATTCACGCAGCCACAATGGTTTCGGCGGGTGTCTTCCTGCTGGTGCGCATGTTCCCCATCTATGAGTACGCCGGGGAGGTCTCCGCCAGCGCGCTGCAATTCGTGGCCTTTATCGGCGGTTTCACGGCCATCTTTGCGGCCACCATCGCCATGGCCCAATGGGATGTGAAGCGGGTGCTGGCCTATTCCACCATCAGTCAGTTGGGCTATATGGTGGCGGCGATTGGAATGGGCGCGTATGTGGCGGCTCTCTTCCACCTGCTCACCCACGCCTTCTTCAAAGCCCTGCTCTTTCTTGGCTCCGGCAGCGTCATCCACGGGATGGAGCACGGCTTCCATCACGCCCACGCACACGCCAGCCACAATGGGCATGGGCCCGATGATCATGGGCACGACGATCACGGCCATGACGATCACGGACACGGACATCTGGTTCACCGCTCCGATGGCGATCTGAACCCCAACGACCCCCAGGATATGCGCAATATGGGTGGTCTGCTAGGCAGGATGCCCCGCACCGGCTGGACTTTCATCATCGGCGGTCTGGCCCTCTCCGGCTTCCCGCTGATCACCGCCGGTTTCTGGTCGAAGGACGAGATTTTGGCAAGCGCATGGGGTGGCAACCACTTGTGGGTCTTTGGCACCTTGGCCGTGGCCGCTTTCCTGACGGCTTTCTACACGATGCGCCAGATCGGGTTAACCTTCCTGGGCAAAGCCCGCTCCGCAGGCGCTATCCATGCACCGGAGAGTGTCCCGGCCATGACCACCCCGTTGATCCTCATCAGCTTCTTTGCGATTGCAGGCGGTTGGGTGGGCATTCCCGAATACTTCCCGGTCATCGGCGGCATTGTCCCCAACTGGATCGAGCATTTCCTCGAACCGTATATGGAATATATGCACCTCCACGCCCACCATCTGGAGTTCACGCTCGTACCGCTGGTGACATCCCTGGTGGTGGCGTTGGGTGGGCTGGGTCTGGGCTATGTGATTTACGGCCAGGGCTTGAAGGAAGGACAGATCGACCCCCTCTCCAAGCTGCTGGGACCCATCTGGTGGGCCTGGCATCGCAAGTATTGGGTAGACGAATTCTACAACGCCACAATCATCGCCTTCACAATGGCTCTCTCCAAGTTCCTGGCGCTCTTTGACCGGGAGTGGGTGATCGACGCACTGGTCAACGCCATCGGTCGTGTGGCCCTCTGGCTGAGCTCTGTCTTGGCCGCCTTTGACCGGATTGTGGTGGACGGTGCGGTGATGGGTCTGGGCTGGCTCTCGGATCAGGCTGGCGGCATCGCCCGTCTGCTTCAGGATGGCCGGGTGCAGACCTATCTGCTCTTTGGTTTGCTGATGGCAGCCCTCTGGCTCTTCTTGAACGTTCTGCCGTTGATTATGACGCTTGTGTAGGAAAGCGGACGCAGATTTTACTGATTCATCACGCAGATCAGCGCAGATTTTTAGAGCGTATCTGTCAAATCAATCAGTAGAAATCAATTTCAATCATAAAAATCTGCGTCCTCCCAGAGTTGATCAAGACGCTATGCGTCACGAAATATAAGTACGCCTCGTCCGTTTCTGAGGAGAAGATTTCATGGAATCGCTTGATTCGATTGTTTTGACACTGATTTTGTTCTGGCCGGTGGTGTCGGCGCTGTTGGTGCTGCTCTTTGGCAGCAACGACAAGCTCATCAAAAATGGGTCCATTGTCGCCAGCCTTCTTCCCTTAGGTTTGAGCGTTTACCTGCTCACTGCCTATGACTTTACCGTCGGCGGGATGCAGTTCAGCGTGAACGCTGAATGGATCCCCGATCTCAACGCCAGCTTCCATCTGGGCGTAGACGGGTTGAGCGTTCCGTTGATCTTCCTGACCGCGCTGCTCTCCACCCTGAGCCTCTTCTACAGCGCCGGGGTGATTAGCAAGCGGGTCAAGGAATACTTCTTCCTGATACATCTGTTGCAGATGAGTATGTTGGGCGTCTTTATGGCCCTGGACTACGTACTCTTCTACGTTTTCTGGGAGATCAGCCTCGTCCCGATGTACTTCCTCATCGGCGTCTGGGGCGGCGCAAATCGGGGCTATGCGTCGGTCAAGTTCTTCATCTATACCCTCATTGGGTCGGTGGCCATGCTTTTGGCGATTCTGGGCGTCTACTTTGCCACAGGCACCTTCGACATTCTGGAAGCAGCCAAGGCCCAGCCCTTCGCCGACGACCTGACCCTGGCCAGCATGGCCTTCTGGGGGTTGTTCCTGGGTTTTGCCTTCAAAGTGCCCAGCTTCCCCTTCCACACCTGGCTGCCCGACGCCCATACGGAAGCGCCGACGGCTGGCAGTGTGATTCTGGCCGGTGTGTTGCTGAAGTTGGGGGCCTACGGTCTGCTGCGCATTATGCTGCCCACCTTCCCCAATGCGTCAGTACATTGGGCGCCCTGGCTGGTGGCCCTCGGTGCGATTGCGATTGTCTACGGCGCATTTGTCTGCGTGGCGCAGACCGACCTGAAGCGACTGATCGCCTATAGCTCGGTCAGCCATATGGGCTACGTCGTCCTGGGCATCGGCGCGGCGGCGATGGTGATGACACCCGAAGGATTGGAATCGGCAGCCAACGCCTTCCAATTGGCCCCAGAAGCGCTCAAAGAGAGCGCGGTGATGGCAATCAACGGTGCCACCCTGCAAATGTTCAACCACGGCCTGATCACCGGTGCGTTGTTCTTCCTGGTGGGCATCATCTACGAGCGGGCGCACACCAGGGAACTGGCGAAATTTGGGGGGTTGTCATCCAAGACCCCTCACTACTATGGGCTGATGATGGTGGCGGCCTTCGCCAGTCTGGGCCTCCCCGGTCTGGCTGGCTTCTGGGCCGAGTTCTTCACCTTCCGGGGTGCTTTTGCCCTGGCTCCCTGGTGGGCGGCCTTTGGCACAATCGGCATTGTGATGACAGCGGTCTACATTCTCTACCGCATCATCCAGAACGTCTTCCTGGGCGAGTACGACGCCACAAAGGTAGACCACTGGACAACGGTGGATGGCCACCACGCCGACGGCCCGACCGATATGGTCGCCTTTGAGAAGTGGACGCTGTGGCCGCTGGTAGCGGGCATGTTCCTGCTGGGTATCTACCCGACACCCCTCTTGGACTTTTTCAACACATCCGCCATCGAACTGATGAATTTTGTCAGCAATCTTTAGTTACAATAACCGAGTTTTTGAGAAAAACTCGGTTATTGAACTCTTCCCAACGGGGGTGCCGTCTTGAACGACCTCGGATTGATTTTACCTGAGATCATACTGCTTATCGGCGGGCTACTGATCTTCTGTCTGGATGTAGCCAGCGATCCCAAAGCGCAGGGCAAGCGCACAGGCGCAAGTTATATGGCGCTGTCGATTCTCTTCATCTCGGCTGCGCTGCTTGCCAGCCTGCTCCAGTTGAAGGTGAAAGAGCCGCAAACAGCTTACTGGATGATGACCATTGACAGCTTTGCTATGTTCATCAAAGTTACCATTCTGGCCGGGATGGTGCTGATCGCGATTGCTGGCGGCGGCTATATGAACAAGCGCACAAAGAACCATAGCGAATTCTGGACCTTCTACGTGATGGTCAGCTTGGCCATGTGCGTGGCAGCCAGCGCCAACAATCTGGTGCTTATCTACATCGCCATTGAATTCCTGTCGATTACCAGCTATATGCTGGCTGGCTTCCTGCGGGAAGATCGGCGTAGCAATGAGGCGGGTCTGAAATACTTCCTCTATGGCTCGGTAGCTTCGGCGGTGATGCTCTACGGCATCAGCCTGCTCTACGGCGCGACGGGTTCGCTCTATTTGGCCGACATCGCCGCCTTCTTTACAGCCGCGATGGAAGGCCAGGAGAAGATGACCGGTATCGCCTTTGCCGCCATTCCCGCCACAGTGTTGACATTGGCCGGTCTCGGCTTCAAAGCCAGCCTGGCCCCCTTCTACCAGTGGGTCCCCGACACCTACGAAGGCGCACCCACACCGGTAGCGATCTATCTCTCCACGGCTTCTAAGGCAGCGGCCTTCGCCGTGCTTGTTCGTGTCTTTGTCGTGGGCCTAGCTCCTTTTCAGGTCAATTGGGTGCCCATTCTGGCGGGGCTGAGCATTATTACAATGACAATGGGCAATCTGGCCGCGCTGCGCCAGACGAATGTGAAGCGGATGCTGGCCTATAGCTCGGTGGCCCAGGCTGGCTATATTCTGATGGGGCTGGTGGCGGTGACCACCTTCTCCACCAGCGGGATGGACGGGCTGAACGGCGTGCTGCTCTACCTCTTCGCCTATCTCTTTACGAACGTGGGTGCCTTCCTGGTGATTCAGGCCGTGGAAGAGACAACCGGCAGCACGGAGATGAGCGCCTTCCACGGGCTGATCCACCGGGCGCCGGGGCTGGCGGTGATGTTCGTCATCTTCCTGCTCAGTCTCACGGGCATTCCGCTGACCGGCGGTTTCCTGGGCAAATTCTATGTCTTTGGTGCAGCCATCCAACACCAGTATTTCTGGCTGGCCGCGGCGGGGCTGGTGAATGCGGGTATTGCCGCCTTCTACTACCTGAGTATCGTGCGCACAATGTTCTTCACCGATGACAAGGGGACGGCTCTATACGCCCCCATGGGTGTGCAGATCAGTCTCGTCATCTGCACCGTGGCAACGCTGTGGATGGGCGTCTATCCCTCCACCGTCATTGAGTGGGTGAATACAGCCTCGGCGCAGATTCTGGCGGCTGCTCAGTAGGCATGTCGGGTAGACAAATCCGATAAGCACTGCAAAAAGTAGAGACACGGCAATGCCGTGTCTCTACTTTTTTGTTATACGACCACTGCCGTTTGCTCCGTACGCGATTGTCCAGTAATGGAGTAGCCTCGTTGACTATAGGGAAATGGGGCTGTATACTGCATCAATCGGGTGGAATGAGTTAGGGCTGGTTGAGGATGTTTTCTGTATATAGAATAGTTGGGCCGGACGCTGAGTGCCCGGCCCAACGCCCCTTGCACAATTAGCGAAAAAAGTCTTGTGTTCCGCGAGATTTTCAACATCCTCCAAAAAGCGGGGGAGAATATAGCACATGGGTTTTTGAATAGGTTAGTTGTGCTTGTTTCATAAGATAAAGTAAGTTAGGATTAACCTATGACAACTGACCTCACCTTTATTACCAATGAAAATGGACAAAGCCTGAAAGATAGGTTCAATGTCTTAATCAAAGACTCGCGCTTCTTTGATGTTTTATCAGGCTATTTTTACACAAGCGGGTTTTATGCAATTTATAAATCGCTTGAAAATACCGAGAAGGTCAGAATTTTGGTGGGTATCAGCACAGACAAAAAAGCCTTTGATTTGTTCTCAATTGCAAAAGAAGAAATTCAGCAAGAACTCCCCGACCCATCTCACAAGGAAGCGAAGGATATTTTTGTTCAACAAGTGGCAAGTGAACTTGAAAATTCGCAGGACAGCCAGACAGTTGAGCAAGGAGTTATAAAATTCATTGAATGGATCAAGAGCGGGAAACTTGAAATCAAAGTTTACCCATCTCAAAACATTCACGCTAAACTTTACATTGTTACCTTCAAAGAGGGTCATTATGATGTGGGACGTATTATTACCGGGTCGAGCAATCTGACCCAATCTGGATTAGTAGATAATCTTGAATTCAATGTCGAACTCAAAAACAGCTCAGACTACAGATTCGCCAAGGACAAATTTGAAGAACTCTGGCTGGATGCCGTTGACATCAGCGAAAAATATATTGAGACCATCAATACAAAAACATGGCTCAATTACGATATTACACCCTACGAACTCTATCTGAAACTGCTCTATGAGTACTTCAAGGATGAATTGAATCAATCCGATGAAGTTTTTGCAAATTACCTGCCTGAAAACTTTATGAAACTTGAATATCAGGAACAGGCGGTATTAAACGCTAAGAAAATTCTGGAAGAGTACGGCGGTGTATTTGTTGCTGATGTCGTTGGTTTGGGAAAAACTTATATTGCTACTTTGCTTGCAGGGCAATTGGACGGACGGACTTTGGTGATTGCTCCGCCTGTGTTGCTGGATGAAGATAACCCAGGTTCATGGAAAAACGCCTTTGCTGATTTTAGAATTCCCGCCAGTTTTGAATCCATTGGGAAATTGGATGACATTCTGGATAAAGGAGTTGAAAGATTCAAAAACATCATCATTGATGAGGCTCATCGTTTCAGAACAGAAACCAATATGACTTATGAAAAACTTTCTGAGATTTGTCGGGGCAAGCGGGTGATTCTTGTAACAGCCACGCCTTATAATAATTCCCCGAAAGATATTTTGAGTGAACTAAAACTTTTCCAGAATTCCAAGAAAAGCACTATCCCCAACTTGCCTGATATTGAAGGATTCTTTAGCGGATTGGCTAAAAACCTAAAAGGCTTGGATCGTCAAAAAGATAATGAAGAGTATTTGCGGGTTGTAAAAGAGAATTCAAAAGAAATTCGAGAGAAAGTGCTTAAGTATTTGATGGTACGCAGAACCAGAACCGAAATCATAAAATATTTCGGGAACGACCTAGCCAAACAGAAACTACGCTTTCCTGATGTTGCCGCGCCTGCGCCCTTGTATTACGGACTGAATGATGAAGAAGACAAGATATTCACCGCAACAATGGAAATGCTGGCAAAGGATTTCAAATATGCCCGTTATACGCCTTTGCTGTATTTGAAAGAAGGTTTGGATCAACTCGAAGTACAAGCCCAGAAGAATATGGGCAAGTTTATGAAAATTCTGCTTATCAAAAGGCTGGAAAGCAGTTTCTTTGCGTTCAAAAATTCAATTGGCAGGTTTATTCATTCCTACGAGTTGTTCATCAGGGAATTTGAAAAAGGCAATGTTTACACCAGCAAAAAGCATATCAACAAGATTTTTGAGTATTTGGAAAATGATAATGATGAGGCTGTTCAGCAATTAATAGACTCAGGCAAGGCGGATAAATTTGAAAGCAGTGACTTTAAACCTGAATTCCTTGAAACTTTAAAAAACGATCTTGTCATTCTTGAAAACATACAAAAACTTTGGGCAAAAGTAACCCGCGACCCTAAACTGATCGCCTTGTTGGAAGTGTTATCTACCAATGAACTCTTGAAGAACAACAAGATTATTCTTTTTAGCGAATCAAAGGAAACCGCAGAATATATTACTGAGCATATTAATAATGCCTATAAAAATCAGGCTTTGTGTTTTTCAGGCGGCTCTGGGGAAGGTATGCGCGAAATCGTTATCAAGAATTTTGACGCAAAAGCCAAGAAGCCAAAAGACGATTATCGCATTTTGGTAGCGACAGAAGTTTTATCGGAAGGCGTAAACTTACACCGCTCAAACATCGTGATTAATTATGATATTCCTTGGAATCCCACTCGCATGATGCAACGTGTAGGACGTATTAACCGCGTGGATACAAAGTTTGACACGATTTATACTTTCAACTTCTTCCCCACCACACAATCGAATAATGAAATTAAATTGAAGGAAGCGGCAGAAGCAAAAATCAATGCTTTTCTAACTTTGCTCGGCGGTGATGCGGCTTTATTGACGGACGGCGAACCGATTGGCTCTCACGAACTTTTTAATCGTTTGGTTTCCAAGAAGACAATTACTGGCGAAGATGAAGGCGAGACCAGCGAATTGAAATACCTGACTTTGATTAAGAATATCCGCGATAATGACGCTGACTTGTTCGAGAAGATAAAAAGACTCCCCAAGAAGGGGCGTTCAGCAAAAGCGAAATCTGAATTTACAGGTTCGCTTGTAACTTATTTCCGCAAGGGGAAAGTGCAAAAGTTTTTTATGGCAGGCAACAACCCTTCGACAGGCTCAGGGCAAGGCTTGCAAGCCGATGAATTGGATTTTATTTCAGCCGCAGAAATTCTCGAAAGCGAAGCGGACGAGAAAAAGCAGAAGTTACCCGAAACTTATTTTGACCTGCTCGATAAAAACAAGGATGCCTTTTTGTATGTCACAACAGAAGACGGGGTCGAAATCAAAACCCACCGGGGTCAGGATAGCGGCGTGAAGATTATGAAACTTCTGAAAATGACATTCAAAAACACCAAGCAATTGACCGAAGATCAGGAAGAATATCTGAAAAAGGTAATGTCACAACTTGATGAAGGCGGCTTACCCAAGCAGACCACCAAGACGACCTATAAGGCATTGGAAGAATTAGGAAATCAGATGCTAAATCAATTAAAGGTTTTGGCAATTCTACAAACACATATCCCCGCGCGCTTGCTTGAAAGCCATTATGCAGAAGAAAATCCGCGTTCGGCGGGAAAGCGTGAAGTCATTCTATCCATGTATCTGGCGGGAGAATAATTCGATGAATGAAAAACAAGCCATCACACTCGTTCAAGAAACTTTTGGATCGGGTTTTGAAAGAGGAAGTTATATTCGCTTTCTCAAAAACCTGTTGAACGAATTTGATGAGGAAGGCGCGCGTAGCAATCAGGGGGCGCGGATTCCTGACAAGTTTCAAAACTACGTGGAAAGACTGGAGCGTGTGGGTAAGTATCTGGTGGATGACCACGAAATCATGTTGTTTATTGTTCAATTGAAAAACAATACTTCGATTGAACGCGCCCGAACCATGCAAAGGAATTTTGTGGCGGCGTATTTACAAAAAGATATGAAAGATGCCGCGCTCGTGGCTTTTGTATCTAAAGACCCCGCAGACTGGCGGTTTTCGTTCATCAAAATGGAATATCGTTATGATGAACAGGAAAACAAAATCAGGGAAGAATTTACGCCTGCAAAACGCTGGTCTTTTTTGGTGGGGGCAAATGAAACAAGTCACACCGCACAGCGCAAACTCGTGCCGATCATGAAGGATGATGAACATAACCCCACGCTGGCGGAGTTGGAAGAAGCCTTCAATATCGAAAAGGTGACGAAGGAATTCTTTGAGAAGTACCGTGAGTTGTTCATTCGCACAAAAGAGGCGTTGGATCAAGCCGTCGAAACAGAACCAGTTACAAGAACGGATTTTGAAGCGAAGGGCATAGATACTGTCAACCTTGCCAAGAAACTGCTCGGTCAGATTATCTTTTTGTATTTCCTGCAAAAAAAGGGCTGGTTTGGCGTGGCAAGGGATGCGGCCTGGGGCGAAGGCTCGCGGAACTTTTTGCGTGAACTGTTCGATAAGAAACACAGCGATTATAAAAACTTCTTTAACGACATTCTCGAACCGTTATTTTATGACGCATTGCGGAGAGACCGAAGCGAAGATGACCATTATTACCCCAATTTCAAATGCAAAATTCCTTTCCTGAATGGTGGATTGTTCGACCCGATGAATAATTATGATTGGGTTCACACAGACATTCTGCTCTCGAATGAGTTATTCCACAATAAGACCAAGACCAAAGAAGGCGATGAAGGCGACGGCATTTTAGATGTCTTTGACCGTTACAACTTCACGGTGAAAGAAGATGAGCCGTTTGAAAAAGAAGTAGCGATTGACCCTGAATTACTCGGCAAGGCTTATGAAAAATTCAACGCCGTTCGCCCCGATAATTACGCTGAGTTTTTGCAGGCGTTGAAAAGCGGCAAGAAGGGTGATGAAAGCAAGTTCAACAAGCAATACGGCGTATATTACACCCCGCGTGAGATCGTGCATTATATGTGCCAGCAGAGTTTGATTAACTATTTGTATTCGGAATTGAATCAATTGAATCCAAGTGCTGGTTTCGATACGGACGAGAAGGGCGCTCGTCCTACTCAACCAGCGGCGCTACCTACCAAAGAAGATATTGCGATTCTGATTCTGCGCGGCGAGCAGATTAAGGAAAATGATGAGCGTGTGGTTGCTGAAGGGCGCGAGACAAGAGATTATCCCTTTCTCATGCCTGAAACCATTCGCGATAACATTGCTTTGATTGACGAAAAACTTGCAAACATCAAAGTATGTGACCCTGCGGTTGGAAGCGGCGCATTTCCCGTAGGAATGATGAGCGAAATTGTACGCGCCCGTGAAGTGTTGAAAACATGGACAAAAACCAAGAAGACCGTGTATGACTTCAAACGCCAGTGTATTGAAAATTCGCTCTACGGCGTGGACATCGACTCAGGCGCGGTAGAAATTGCAAAATTGCGCTTGTGGCTCTCGTTGATTGTGGATGAAGACGATATTCAAAATATCAAGCCTTTGCCTAACTTGGATTATAAGATTGTGTGCGGAAATTCGTTGTTGGGTGTTGAGAAAAACTTGTTCAACGTGAATTTATTTACGGAACTTGAAACGCTGAAACCGTTATATTTCAATACGACCAACACCACCCAAAAGCAGAATTACAAAAAGAAAATTGACGGCTTGATTGACCAAATCACAGGTGGACGCGCTCAATTTGATTTTGAGATTTATTTCTCGGAGGTCTTCCATGAGAAAAGTGGGTTTGATGTTGTTATTGGTAACCCCCCATATGTCAAACTTCATAACATTGATAAGCGTTTTTTACCCTATTACTTTAAGAATTTTAAAACCGCAGAGAAAAAATGCGATCTCTATGCATTTTTTGTTGAAAAAGCAATTTCATCAATACTAAGACAACAAGGAGTCCTTAACTTTATTATTTCTAACACCTGGTTAAATCTTGACAGTTTTACAAACCTAAGACGAATTATCATTAAAGATAACATTTTGTTAAAAATTATTTCGCTCGACAATCCTTTTGAAAACGTTAGTGTCACGCCAGTAATTTTTATGGTTTCTAAAGAAAGCAGGGATGAGTATCTTTTTGAAGTAGCGCAATTCAATATTGCAAAAGCAAATACGAGTTTCCACAGGAGTCTATCTTCAAAGGTCCTTATTCCTCCCGCCTATATTTTTGACTTGACCTTAACAGACGAATCGCAAAGTGTTCTGCGCAAAATCAGAGATAAAAGCATCGCCTTGACTGAGATTGCAGATTTACAATATGGGATTATGACAGCAGACAATGATCGATTTGTAAAGGAAAAACCAGACAATAAGTACTGCAAGCCATTACTTAGCGGCGAAGATGTCAATCGATACATAATCCGTTGGAACAAAAATCGTTATATAGATTATAGACCAAACGAAATGAAAAAGAAAAAAACTGCAAGACCAGGAGAGCCTGAAAGATTTGAACAACCCGAGAAAATAGTTTTTCAAAGATACAGCTCCACTCAGATAATTGCCACTCTTGATCAAAAACAATTTTACACACTTGGAACAACGATTATTTGCAAGTCAATTTCAGATTATTCAAATAAATTTCTGCTGGGAGTAGTAAATTCGAAATTGCTCAGTTGGTGGTATGGAAGATCTTTTACTTCACCAACTAATTACATTCGGGAATTTGAGCAATTACCCATTTGTACAATTAGATTTTCTTTTGCTCACGAAAAGCTTGTTTATGAAAATATTGTTCGACTGGTAGATCAGATACTGGCGGCGAAGGGGGGCAATCCGCAGGCGGATACGTCCGCGTTGGAAAGGGAGATTGACGAATTGGTATATCAGTTGTATGGGTTGACTGATGAAGAAAAAGATATTGTTGAAGGTAAGTAGTAAAATGGCTAGGTCTTAAAGGCAAAGAGTCTTCAAAGGTCAAGAGCGTGCCAACAAAGCGTACACTGGACAGGTGGGATTCGTCGCCATTTTCGAGCATTTTTCTGGCTTCGAAATTTTCCTGCTCCCAAGCAGAGTCCACGCCCGCCCACCTGCCAGTAACGCAAACCGTTCGCCTGCAATACGATTTCGCCGACGCCTGAAACAACTTTACCCAAAAACAACCAGGAGATTGACCGTATGAGCAGATTGTGGATGGAATGGAAGGAAGAAGTGATTGCCCAGTATCAAGCGCAGAAGGAGATGGCCGATGCCGCGTTGGGGAAGGTTGATGATGCGCTCTTCTTTGCGCATCTACGGGAAGATGGGGATGAGCATACCAATAGCCTTGCCATTTTGGTCAAGCACATCAGCGGCAACTTTATCTCACGCTGGACTGACTTTTTGACGACGGACGGCGAAAAAGCTACCCGCCAGCGACCGCACGAATTTCTGCACGAGGAGAGCGACAACCGCACCCAGATTATGCAGCGCTGGGAAGAAGGCTGGCGTATCCTCTTCGCCACCCTTGCAGCGCTCCAGGAAGAAGATTTTGCCAAAACCGTCTACATCCGCGGCGAGGCGCACAGTGTGGTCAAGGCCATCCTGCGCAACCTGCTCCACGCCACCCACCACATCGGGCAGATGGACCTGTTGGCGGATGCGTTGGGGAAGTGATTGTCGTCACAGACGGGCCAAACAGCCTTAACAGTTGAGAAAAGCCGGGCCGTGAAATTGGCCCGGCTTTTTGTTGCTCAACATTCAAGACGATTTCCATAGAGATTTTCTTGCGATCGGATGCTAAAGTCCAAGACGTACTGATCGTCATTACAGTTGTTGTTGTTTCGCACGGTTTCCCCCCTGTGCTATACTCATTCAGAATGTTTGATAGGTTTTGCCGTTCCTACTCCCAACACAATCTTGCCCCTTGCTTTTTCAATTCCTTCCTCTATGAACTGGTTCATCGTTTTTGCAGTAATCACGATTCTGATTGGCCTGAACGCCCTTTACGTAGCTGGTGAGTTTGCGACGGTCAGCGCCCGTCGCTCGCGTCTGCTGCAGATGGAGAAGACAGACAGTCGGGGTTTTCATCTCCTCCTGCCCTATCTGGGGGATGTGGGCAAGCTCGATACCTATGTAGCTGCGTGTCAAATCGGAATTACGGTTTCCAGCCTGATTCTGGGTTTTTACGGTCAGGCCAGTCTCACGACAATGTTGATACCAATCCTCGTTGAGATGGGCAGCTTTTCTCCAGATGCTGCCGGGTCCGTAGCAGCCTTGATTGTCCTGGCCCTATTGACCGTATTCCAGGTCGTATTGGGAGAGTTGGTACCCAAGAACATTGGCGTGCAATATCCAGAGCGGCTGGCCCTCCTCACTGTGCGGCCCGTGGGCTTCTCTTTGCTACTTTTTCGCCCGCTGATTTGGCTTTTCAACGGCAGCGGACGTATTCTCTTGCGTTTGATGGGTATGCACGGAGCAGCAGAACACATCCATCTGCATGCGCCAGAAGAGATCCTCATGCTGGTAGAAGAGAGTGGGGCCGGCGGTCTGCTGCAAAAGGAAGAACGGGTGCTGGTGGAGAACACCTTGCGTCTGCAAGAGCTCACTGTGCGCCAGGTGATGATCCCCCGCACACGTATGCTGGCTACATCTGTAGAGACAAGCACGCAAGAGTTACTGGCAATGCTCGCCACCTCGCCCTATTCCCGCATCCCACTCTATGATGACTCGGTGGATCAGATCATCGGCATTGTCCATGTGAAGGACCTGCTCTGCCTGGAGTTGCACGGCCATCAACCCAATGCCCGGGCGATTGTGCGTGAAGTACCCTTTGTCTTCGAAAACGTAGCCGCCGAGAAGGTACTCATTTCCATGCAGAAGGCCCACAACAGTGTAGCCATTGTTCTGGATGAATACGGGGGTACGGCAGGCATCGTAGCGTTGGAGGATCTGATCGAGGAGATTTTCGGCGAGCTTCGGGATGAATTCGACGTCGAATTGCCGGCCCTGCAGATCCAGGCAGACGACCGGGTAAATGTGCGCGGGGACGTTCTGCTCACTGATTTGAATGAGTGGCTCGGCCTCGCTTTGACAGATGAAGAAGTTGACACCATCGGCGGTCTGGTCTTCAGCTACGCTGAGCGGGTCCCTGACGAGAAAGAAGAGTTCGCCATTGACGGCCATCTGTTCCGTGTGGAGCGCATGGATGGCAACGGAATCGTCGCGGTGAGCCTGGCGCTTTCGCCTGAGAAAAGTCGCCGCTTGCGGGAGGAATGATTCTGATGGATGTAGCAATTCCTGTCGCTATCATCGCCTTCCTCATTATTCTCAACGGCATCTTCGTGGCGGCCGAGTTTGCCCTGATTGCGGTGCCACCAACCCGCTTGACCCAGAGGGCTGCCGCTGGTTCGCGTCTGGCTGCGCAGGTATTGGCTGTACTGCGCGACACAGACCAACAAAACCGCTATCTGGCTACAGCACAGATTGGAATTACCGTTGTCAGTCTGGGTTTGGGCATGTATGGCGAACACATTCTGGCCGATTGGCTGCTCGTCCCCTTGCAGCAATTTACAACCCTGGCTGAGCCTATCGCCCACACCGTCGCCACTGTGCTGGCGGTGGCTGCACTGACCTATCTCCATGTGGTGTTGGGGGAAATGGTGGCCAAGTCGCTGGCGTTGGAATTTCCCGAGGCCACGGCGTTGCAACTGATCCTGCCCATGACGTTCATGCAGCGTCTCTTCAGCCCTGTAATTTCTCTGCTGAACGGCCTGGGCAATTGGGTCACCCATCTGCTGGGGGTGCGCCCAGCCGCAGGCATGAACCGTCTCTTTTCCCCCGACGAGCTGGAAGTAATTGTGGAAGAGAGCTATGTGGGCGGTCTGATTGAGCCGTCGCAACAACTCTTCATTGAAAATATATTTGATCTCAAAGAACGCAGCGTGGGCCAGGTCATGACGCCGCGGACCCGGGTGGTGGGGATTTCTGTCGATCAGAGTGAAGAGGAGGTGCTGCAGATCGTCTGTGAAACCCTGCACTCCCGCTACCCCATTTACGAAGAGAGCCTGGAACAGATCATTGGAATGCTGCACATCAAAGACCTGGCCCGTCATCGCGTGCATCGCGCAGAGGAGTTTGATCTGCGCCGTTTTGCCCAACAACGACCAGTGCCTTTCGTGCCCGACACTGTGCCGCTGGATCGGATGTTGGCCCGCTTTCGCCGGGAGCGCATCTCGTTGGCGGTGATTGTCGACGAATTTGGCGGCACAGCAGGTATCATCACTCTGGAAGACCTGGTGGAAGAGGTGGTGGGTGAGATTCAGGATGAATTCGACACCGAAGATATTCCTGTTGAACGGATCGATGAGCGACGACTACGGGTACAGGGGGCATTGCTTTTGGATGAGCTGAACCAGCACTTCGATCTAAAACTCTATGACGAAGATGTTGATACAGTTGGTGGACTGATTATGAGCCGCCTGGGACAGATCCCAGCCCCTGGCGACCAGGTCACAGTAGATGGAATTCTCTTTGTCGTTGAGTCGGTGGAGGGCCGCGCTGTGCAGAATGTCTGCATCACCCTGCCCGAACCCCCGTTGACGGAGGATGCTGGAACAGGACCGGATATCAAAGAATTCACAGATTGACAAAGCGCTCTTCTCTTGTTACACTGTAGCTTATCAAATGCAAAACGCGTTGACGGAGACGAGTAGTTTCCAGGTTGTCGTCCAGAGAGTCCGGGGTGGTGGGAGCCGGATCGCACAGCCAGAAACGAATATCCCTCCTGAGCAGCGGCCCCAACGACGAGATATTGTCCAGTAGACGCCGCCGGTCTTGTGAACCGTTACCAACCACAGCGAGATAATCAATTTTGTCTCGCAGCGAGGTGCTCGGCTCTGTGTAGTCGCCGGGAACCGGGGTGGTAGCGCGGACCAATTGGCCCGTCCCCGTTTGGGGATGGGCTTTTTCTATTGGCAAAGTTCCCATGCGTGGTCGTGCGCCATGGGAGATGGAATTCTGTATACACGGATCGAAGGGAACACGGATTTTTAGATCGAACCGTCTTCTCTTCTGTCTACGGATAGAAACAATTTTTCAGGGAAGAAAAGCAATGGTCCAGCCAGCTGTGCGCCTGTTGAGCGCAGAAGACGCAGCCGCCTATCGTCGGGTGCGCTTGCAGGCATTGCGCGAACACCCGGAGGCCTTCGGCTCCTCCGCCGAGGATTTCGCAGTGCAGCCCCTGGGCGATGTGGCGGATCGGCTGGGTTCCCAGAGCGAGCGCTTTTCGATCTTTGGCGCATTCGTCGGCGGCGAACTGGTGGGGTTGGTCGGCTTTGGCCGGGATGGCGGGTTGAAGGTGCGTCATCGGGGCGGTATCTACCAGATGTACGTGACACCAGAGCAGCGGGGCAAGGGCTTGGGCTGGTTGCTCTTGGAGTACGCGGTCAGTCACGCCCGTCAACTGTCCGGACTGGAAGAGATCAATCTAGCCGTGACAGTCGGCAATGACTCCGCCCGCCGACTATACGAGCGCTTTGGCTTTCTCTTCTCCCACCGGGAGCCGCGCTACATCAAAATCGACGACCGCTACTACGACATCGACTGGATGGTTTTGTCGTTGCAAAAAGGAGAGACAAAATGACTGAATTGCTCTATTACAACGACGCCTACACCCAGGAATTCGACGCCACAATCACAGGCGTAGACGGCAAGCGGGTAGCCTTGGACCGCACAGCTTTCTATCCCGGCGGGGGCGGTCAGCCCAACGATGAGGGCTGGCTGACGATTCAAGGCGTGCGCCTGCGGGTGGAGAAAGTCCAGAAAGCGGGCGCTGAGGTGTGGCACACACTCGTCGGGACCGACGGCGGGCTGCCAGAGATACCCGTCGGCCAGCCAGTCCACGGTGAACTGGACTGGGCGCGGCGCTATGCGCTCATGCGCACCCACACGGCCATGCACATTCTCTGCGGTGTCGTCTGGCGGGACTACGGCGCGTCGGTCACTGGCGGCAATATGGATCCCGGCGCAGGGCGCATGGATTTTGAGTTTGCTGCCATGAGCAAAGAATTGGTGAGTGAAATTGAGGCGCGCTGCAACGCGGAGATCGCCGCGGCCCGGCCTGTGCGCTCCCAGATTTTGCCCAGAGCCGAAGCATTCCAGATTCCCGATCTGATCCGCACGAAGATCAATCTGCTGCCGGAGGGAATCAGCGAAATCCGCACAGTCGAACTGGTGGGGCTGGACCTGCAAGCCGACGGCGGAACCCATGTCCGCAATACATCCGAAGTAGGGCGGATGCGGGTGACAGACTATAAAAGCAAAGGGGCGATTAATAAACGAATTTACGTGGAGATTGGGTGAGTGGACTGCGTACTCCGTATTTCGTATTGCGTATTTCGTAAGCAGTCACGATTGGCGGATTGACGGGTGAGCGGCGGTGGTAACGAAGAGGAGCAGTGCCAGCAAGAAAATATCCGCTCATCGCTACCAGTAAGACACAAGAAACGGTTCGATCTCCAGAACTTACGCAATACGGAATACGCAATGCCCATTATTCCCGACCCGCCGCTCTCTGCCTACACTCCTCACTTCCACACGGGTCTCGTCTTTGTCACTCTGACGGGCGTGCGGGGGGAGCGCATCTTCCGTCGGGCTGAGACCGCCAATCTGCTGCGTTCCGTGCTGCGGGAAGTGCGCCAGAAGTTGGGCTTTGCTATGCACGCCTGGGTGATCCTGCCCGACCACAGCCATCTGCTCCTCCAGCCGGGAGCCGAAGGCGGCGGGGACGAGATTGTGCGTCGGGTGCGCCGCCGTTACGCCATTGACTATGCGCAACTCATGGGAAGTCCGGCAGAGATGGTTGTCTGGGAGTCGCACTACGGGCTGGAAAGTGTCTCAGACGAGGCAGAGTTTGCCCGCCGTATAGACACAGTTCATTACGATCCGGTACGTCACGGGCTGGTCACACGCCCGGAGGAGTGGGTTCAGAGCAGCTATTCGGCCTGGGTGGAGCGGGGATTGTATAAGCTGGGCTGGGGGTGGAGCGAACCGGAAAGGCTGGTGAGACCGAAGTAACTGGAGTTGTTTGGTGATTCAGACCGATTCATCATACAGAGATTGTTTTGCCGGATCGACTGTCTGTACGCCTACTTTTGGGCCAGTGTCCAGCAAATCCTGATCACCGGCAAGCAATATAAGGTCGGACTCGTTGAATTGCTCGATAAGTATCTGGCGCGCTGCCAATGCGCTGGCAAGCTGTACAGAGTCATAGCCGCGCAGTCGATAGACCTGGCTCAACTGCACGGCTTGCATAATGATTTGCCGGTGAACTGGAATCAGCATAAAAAGATCGTTCGTATCTTCCAGCAATCGGCTGAGCATCCGCTCTCGCTGTCTTATGGAGAGACCACCCGGAGCACGGCTTCTGGCCCCAAGTACAGCAGCTATCTCGGCCAAAGTGAGCTGCGAAGTAGTCAGAATGTGACCTGACATAGGATCAAATAGCTGCTCGATCCATTGCGTACCTGCTTCCGGCAAATAACGTTTTACGAGAGCGCTGCTGTCAAAATAATAGAAGCTCATCCCCGGGGTCCTCGGTGTTCGTCGAGAATTTCCGTCAAAGATGGACCGCCTGCCGAGACGAGTATCTCTTGGACTTCCTCAAGTGTTACGCCGGGAATAATAAGGCTTCTCAGTTCGTCGCTCATTGGTTCAAAGAATCCGGTCTCATACAGTCTCTCGCGCATAGATTTGGCCTTTTGAGCCGCACCACTGGTGACTTCCAATCCAAACACATCCTCGATTAAATCCGAGGCGACTTGAGCGGAAGACTTTCCAGCAGAGTGGGCTTTTTGTTCTAAATTGCGTAACGTATCGTCGGCTACAGCAATGACTAATGTATTCATAGATTCACCTCACCTCAATTTGCGATCACAACCGTCCACCATTGGACTCATTATAGCCCAACCCGATTGATCCTTCAATCGACAGGAGTGTACCCAAAATGACAAGCAAACCACAATTTGAGGAAGTAAAAGCCGCCGTCTCCTTCCCGGAGATGGAGGAGAACGTGCAGAAGCGTTGGAAACAGAAAAAAGTCTTCGAGCGCTCCATGAGCGAGCGAGAAGGCGGGCCGGAGTTCGTCTTCTACGAAGGCCCCCCGACTGCCAACGGACGCCCCGGCATCCATCACGTCCTGGCCCGGGCCTTCAAGGATATGTTCCCCCGCTACAAGACGATGCAGGGCTACCACGTCCTGCGCAAGGGCGGCTGGGACACCCACGGCCTGCCTGTGGAATTGGACGTGGAGAAGCGGCTGGGCATGACTGGCAAGGAGCAGATCGAAGCTTACGGCGTGGCCGCTTTCAACGAAATGTGCAAGGAGTCGGTCTGGGAATATCTGACCGACTGGGAAGCACTCACCGAGCGCATGGCTTTCTGGGTGACCTTGGAAGACGCCTACGTGACGATGAAGACCGACTACGTAGAGTCCCTCTGGTGGATCCTCAAACAATTCTGGGACAAAGGGCTGCTCTATCAGGGCTACAAAGTCGTGCCTTACTGCCCCCGCTGTGGCACGCCCCTGAGCAGCCACGAGCTTTCCCTGGGCTACAAAGAGGGGACCGTCGATCCCAGCGTCTTCGTCAAATTCGCTGTGCGGGGCGAGGAGAACACATTCCTCCTGGCGTGGACAACGACCCCCTGGACCCTGCCCGGCAACGTGGCTCTGGCTGTGGGTGCAAAACTGGACTACGTGCAGGTGCTGGACGAGTCCGGTGCGAAGCTCTATCTGGCCAAAGAATTGGCCGAAAAAGTGCTGCGCCCCGGCTATTCTGTCCTGGCCGAGATGAAGGGCAGATCGCTGGTGGGCAAGCGCTATGAACCCCTCTACCGCTTTCTGCCTGTGGACAAAGAGTACGCCTACGTCGTCGCCGCCGATTTTGTCAGCACGGAAGATGGCACAGGCATCGTCCACATCGCGCCGGCCTTTGGCGCGGACGATCTGAATGTGGGCAAGGAGAATGACCTGCCTGTTCTGCATACGGTGGACGCGGCCGGCCAGTTCAAGCCGGAAGTGACCCCCTGGGCCGGTGTCTTCGTGAAGGAGGCCGACCCGGCCATCACCGCAGAACTAAAGGGGCGGGGGCTGCTCTACAAATCAGGCACGTATGAGCACACCTACCCCTTCTGCTGGCGCTGCGACACGCCCCTGATCTACTGGGCCAAAGAGACCTGGTATGTGCGCACCAGCGACTACAAAGATCGTCTCGTTGCCACCAATCAGCAGATCAACTGGGTTCCCGATCACATCAAAGACGGGCGCTTTGGCCGCTGGCTGGAAAACAATGTGGACTGGGCCATGGGCCGGGATCGCTACTGGGCTACCCCCCTGCCCATCTGGCAGAGCGACGCGCCGGGCAGCAGCTACACCGAATGTGTGGGCAGCATCGCCGAGCTTTCCGCAAAGACTGGCGTGGATCAGAGCGCGCTCGAACTGCACCGTCCCTACGTGGACAATGTGACCTGGCCCGCGCCCGATGGCGGCACAATGCGCCGGGTCAACGAAGTCTGCGATGTCTGGTTCGACAGCGGCTCTATGCCCATCGCCCAGTGGCACTATCCCTTCGAGAATCAGGCCGAGTATGAAAAGTACCAGCAGGCCGACTTCATCTGCGAGGCCATCGACCAGACCCGGGGCTGGTTCTACACCCTGCACGCGGTCAGCACACTGCTCTTTGACCGGCCCGCCTTCAAAAATGTCATCTGCCTGGGCCACATCCTGGCCGAAGATGGCTCGAAGATGAGCAAATCCAAAGGCAATGTCGTCAACCCCTGGGCAGTCTTCAAAGAGCACGGCGCAGACGCCACCCGCTGGTATATGTACACCGCGGGGCCTCCCGGCAATAGCCGTCGCTTCAGCAACGCGCTGGTGGGCGAAGTAGTGCGCCGCTTCCTGAATACGCTCTGGAATACGTACAGGTTCTTTGTGACCGATGCGAACTTAAGCGACTGGAGACTGGGGACTGGGGACTGGGGAGCGGATGCCCGCAATTCGCAATTCGCAACCCGCAACCCGCTCGACAGATGGGTTCTCTCCGAACTCAATCGTCTCGTGCAGGATGTGACCGCGGCCTACGAGACATACGACGTACTGGGCGCGACCCGGCCTGTGGCCGATTTCGTGGATAGCCTGAGCAACTGGTACGTGCGCCTGAACCGTCGCCGCTTCTGGGATGGCGACCCGGCAGCCCTGGCGACCCTGCATCACTGCCTGGTGACGGTAAGCCAACTGCTGGCCCCGGCCACGCCCTTTGTGGCCGATGAACTCTATCAAAATCTGGTCTCCAGTCTGGACAAAAACGCTCCGGATTCGGTCCATCTCTCCCGCTGGCCGGTTGTGGACGCCGACGCCATTGACGAACAGTTGAGCGCGGATATGGCTCTGGCCCAGAAGGTGACGACGCTGGGCCGGGCCGCGCGGGAAAATGCCAGCCTGAAAGTGCGTCAGCCTCTGCGCCAGGTGGTGGTACGCACCCGCTCCGCCGAAGAGAAGGCCGGTCTGGAACGGATGGCCGACACGCTGCTGGTGGAATTGAATGTCAAAGGGCTGGCCTTTGCCGACGGCGCAAGCGAACTGGTGGATGTGCAGGTCCATCCTCTGCCCAAACAACTGGGCCAGAAATTTGGTCGGGGCTTCCCGGTCATCCGCCAGGCCCTGGCAGGGATGGATCAGAGCGATCTGGCCGCGCGTTTCGGCGCTGGTGAGTCGGTGACTGTGGAAGTGGACGGGACCAGCTACGCCGTCGCGCCGGAGGATGTGGAGGTGCGCAGCGCGCCCCGGGCCGGCTTCAGTGTGGCCGAGGATGGTGGCTATCTGGTGGCCGTCACCACGGACCTGACCCCGGAACTGGTGCTGGAAGGCCAGGCGCGGGAGGTGGTGCGCCGGGTGCAGCAGCTTCGCAAAGATGCCGGGCTGGAGATCAGCGACCGCATCCGCCTGCATCTGGGCGATTCGCCCCTGTTGCGGGCCGTGTTGGAAGCCCACGGCGGCTATCTACTGGAAGAGGTGCTGGCAGTGGAAACTGTCTGGACAAGCGGAAAGCTGCCGTCGGATCGGGTCGAGTTCGATCTGGACGGGGAGATGGTCGTGGTAGGTGTTGTCAAAAGAGGATAAACAGACCTGTGTAGGGCGAGGGCCAGGTCGCAGCGTGTGATTCGGGAAACCAAGGAGCGGTGTAGTTCGGGTTACGTGTTGCGTAGGTCAAGTTAAATCTGTAGATTGAGCGGTGACGCGTGGAAGGTGGGAAAGATCGGATGATCTCACCTTTCACGCGTTACTGCTTTTCAGGCCAGGAAGACAACTGGTAGACCCGCGCATCTTCGGTCGCTGCCATCTGCTGGAAGGTGGCGGCGGTTTCGCCATTGCGGGGGATGTGGGTGATGATCTCCAGATTGCCGTAGGGTGTCAAAGTGAGCAATGGTGCGGTCAGATAGTAGAAGCGGCCTGATCCCGAATTCCCCATTTGGAAGGACTCGCCGCCCACGAAGTAGAGCTTTTCCTCATCAAAGACCTGTTCCCAATACCAACGAAACTCCCGGTTGCGCCGCAATAGAGCCAACAGCCCGGCAAAATAGTCGGTCATGCGATAGTGCAGGGTGACGCGGCGGAAATAGATGACATTGCCCGCAGCGAATCGGTGCCACTCCTGTTGGGTCATCAGGCTGCGCTGCGGCTCGAAGTCGGCCGAAAAGATATAGCTGAGCAGATTGAATCCAGCCGGTTGATCCTGCCGCTTCTGCAGGTTGATTTGGTTGATATTGTACATCTTGAGCGCTATGGAATTGACGGCAATTACGTCGAGATAGCGATCCACCAGGAGTGCGGGCAACTGAATCTCCCGCAATGTGCGCAGCACAGAAGCCAGAATCGCCTCGGGGTCTTCCTGGGTGACGTAGATCTGCTCGTCCTGTAAACCGGTTGCAGCCAGAAAGAATTCACGCCGTTCCCCGATTGTCAGCCTGAGGGTGTCAGCCAGACTCAACAGCGTCTGTGCGTCCAGGTTTGCGCGCTCACCCCGCTCAATTTTGCCGAGGATGACTTCATTCAGTGGGGTGAGGTGGTCGGCCTGGCGGGCGCGCTCCGCCAGGTGAGCCTGGGTCAGCCGGTCTCCCTCTTCATCAAAATGCTCTTTGCGCAGAGCGGCGATGAGATGCCCAAATTCCTTATGGTTCACTCTCTTGCTCCGTGAAAATGATGAAAAATGCAGAGGCTGGCCGATTCTTTGTCCAGCATGAGCCGCTTACGCAATTGCAGGGGGTACGGGCGTGATTGCAGGGAGTACGGGCGTGATTGAATCACGCCCGTACAGGAGAAATTGTATCACAAAATCTACCAAAATTGGTAGATCGATCTGCTGATATTCGTCGTTGGAGGGGCGATTTTTCTGTCGTTAAGTAGGACAATGATTCTGGAAGCCGTATAAGAGCGGGCACTTCCGAAATCATCAAGGGCAGAACTATGAAAACTGGCTGGTTGGCAAGAGTGGTGGTGTTGATAGCGGGAGCGGCGCTGCTGTTCTGGTTTCGCCAGCCCATCGGGGATCTGCTGGCGGCGGCCGGAGACCAGGCAGCGGTCAGCGCTCGTCTGGCCCAGTTTGGCCCTGTGGGGCCTCTTCTGCTCGGTACGATTCTGGTCTTGCAGGTCATCGTCGCCGCCATTCCCGGCCACATTCTGATGATCAGCGGCGGCTATGTCTACGGTTTTTGGATGGGCTTCTGCGTCAGTCTGGTCTCCACCGTAGGCAGCAGCCAGCTCGCTTTTCTATTGGCCCGCTGGGCGGGTCGTCCCCTTGTCGAACGTCTGGCCCCGGCCGATCTGCTGGCGAAATGGAATCGGTTGTCCACAGATCGGGGTCTCGTCTTCTTCCTCTTTTCCTTTATGCTGCCCATCTTTCCAGCCGATGTGATGAACTATGTGGCGGGTCTGAGTTCCCTTTCCAGTGGCCGTTTCTTCATCGCCAATCTGTTGGGCCGTCTGCCCGGTCTGATTTTGATGAGCGCGGTTGGTGCCTATGGCCTCCGACTCTCCCTCCATCTGTGGCTCATCATTCTGGCCGTGGCTGCTCCGCTCACTTTTGTGGCCTGGCGCTATGGCCTGCCGCGGATTCGTTCTGTGGTGTCCAGAGAGGAATGATCTATGCAATCGCTCCAGCATACCCTTTTCACCGATGTGGCTGACTTCTACGGGAAGTTGCTTGCCTCTTTGCAGCAGGCGGAAGAAAGCATTCACCTGATCTATTTTGCCTTTGACAGTGGCGAGTGGGCTGACAAGATTGGCGATCTACTACAGGAAAAGGCGAGTTCAGGGGTAGCTGTCCACCTGATGGTGGACGAAATCGGCATGGCGGTTGACAACCTGCGCAATGCGTATCGCAACCGGGTGCTGCTTTCCCGGCTGCAAGCGGGCGGTGTCCAGGTAGACCTCTTCCGCCCTGCAGGCCGTCGCCTCAGCCAGTTCAACCGCCTGCATGTCAAAGTCTGCGCCGTAGATCAGGGAACGGTCTTGATGGGTGGCTCCAACATCGGTGATCACTATCTGGGCTGGCGTGATACGAACATTTGCCTGAAGGGAGATTTTGGTGATACCTTTGCACGGCTCTATGGCTACCTGCGCCAATTCTCCTCGCTCAATGCAACCAGAGGCACTACCGCCCAAGCCAACCCACAGCTTGATCTGCCGGTGCAAGATGCGTCACTGCTGCTTACTGTGCCGGGCCGCCGTCAGGATATCCGTCGCACGCTGCTGGAACTCATCCTGGAGGCCGAACGGTCAGTCAACATTCGTAGCTGGTACTTCCTGCCCGACCCGGAGATTCTCAACGCGCTGCTTTCCCAGGCCGAGCGCGGCATAGATGTTACTGTCCTCTTCTCGGACCGCACCCGCGTGCCCTTCATCGACGCCGCCAACCGGCTGGTGGCCCACAAACTGGCCCAATCCGGTGTGTGCGTGCAGCGTTACCGCGGGCGCTATATGCACGCCAAAGAGGCCTGGAACGACAAAGGACAGATCCTCTTTGGGTCCGCCAATATCGATCCCTGGGCGTTAGGCAGCAACTTTGAGTGTGATCTGCAATTGCACGATAGCGCACTGGCGCAGCAACTCCAGCAGGCCCTCTATGCAGACAGGGACAATTGCGTGGGATGGAATTTTGTGCGCCCCTGGCAGCCAGCTTTCTCTGGGTTTCGGTTGTGACTGTTGACCCCATGTCAGGCGCTTGAAATGGCCGCAGGCGCATGAAATCTACCAATTTTGGTAGGTAAACTTTCCCAAACTGGCTGCTGGCGAGCAGATTTTTCTGCGCTGTTGGCGGATACTTAAGTTCGTAAGTCAGCGATTGCGCATCCCCATTAACCGGTCGTCTTCCTGCTGCGTCAGCATGAAATAGGAAACCGGAAGATAGAAGATCGTCGGCGACGGTTCTGAGGGTGAAAGATCATCATTGAGAGGAACTGGTACGGTAGTACACCACACACACGGAGAGGGGATAACAGATGAATACGCCACATGCCAATCATACGAACTGCGCAAAAATCGGTATAGGTTCCCGGATACGGAGAGATTTGGGGCTGCTGCTTCTGTTGACAATGATCCTCACGGCCTGTCAGCCGCTATCTCTGTCGGACATATTCGCGCCGACAGGCACAGTCACAACTCCGCAAGGCGCGGCCACGGCAGAGCAGACCGTGGCGCAGACTACGCCCCAAGCGGTTGCGCAGGAAGCAACCCAGGAAAAACCGGCACCCGTTGAGCCCGTAGCCAGTGCCACTCCGGTTATCCCCGGTTCGGCAGCCCTCTTTGCGGCAACAGAGGCGGGGGATCACGAATTACTTAGCCAGCTCTTGAAAGCTGGAGCCGATCCCAACGTCAAGAACGCTGAGGGCTCGACAGCTTTGATGTTGGCAGCCCGCACAGGACATGTTGGAGCGGTACAGGCGTTGTTGGACGCCGGAGCCGAAGTCAACACCCAGTCTTCTGATGGTACGAATGCCTTGATGGGTGCCGCGGTGATAGGAGATGTTGAGTCGGTACAAGTGTTGTTGGACGCCGGAGCCGACGTCAATGCCCAGTCTCCTGATGGTCTAACTGCTTTGATGCTTGCCGCGATGATAGGAGGTGTTGAGTCGGTACAGGCGTTGTTGGACGCCGGAGCCGACGTCAACGCTCAAGACGCTGGGGGCGGAACAGCCTTGATGTTTGCCTTGATGTTTGCCGTGCTCACAGGAGGTGTTGAGCCGGTACAGGTGTTGTTGGACGCCGGAGCCGACGTCAATGCTCAAGACGCTGGGGGCGGAACAGCCTTGATGCTTGCCGTGATGGCAAGAGGTGTTGAGTCGGTACAGGCGTTGTTAGACGCCGGAGCCGACGTCAATGCCCAGTCTTCTGATGGTACGACTGCCATGATGTTTGCCGCGGAGACTGGAGATGTTGAGTCGGTACAGGCGTTGTTGGACGCCGGAGCCGACGTCAATGCCCAGTCTTCCGATGGTATGACTGCCTTGATGGCTGCCGCGCAGACAGGAGATGTTGCGTCGGTACAGGCGTTGTTGGACGCCGGAGCCGACGTCAATGCCCAGTCTTCTGATGGTACGACTGCTTTGATGGATGCCGTGACGACAGGAGATGTTGAGTCGGTACAGGCGTTGTTGGACGCCGGAGCCGACGTCAATGCCCAGTCTTCTGATGGTACGACTGCTTTGATGTGGGCAGCCAATGGGGGGAAAGTGGATGCTGTAAAAGCG
>CAMDQF010000007.1 GCA_945905745.1 Litorilinea aerophila | reverse complement strand
TAGACCTCTGGTACGTCAAAATCTCTCTGTTGGCGAAAAAGCCGTCATCACTTCCCCGCCAACCATTCGCGCCATCCTCCCATTCGCTGTCACCCCTCCACCTCCGGCGCAAAGGCCAACGCCAGCGCGGACACGCTCACCGTTTCGTAGACCGCCACGAGCTGGTCGTAGGTTTCCAGGCTCTCTGTGCGGAAGGGGGGATGGCCCAGACGCCGCAGGAGGGCCAGGCGGATGGGCGGCGGGCTGATGTGGTGGTGCAGGTCGGCCAACTGTTTGCTGCGCCCCCAGAAATTGTCGATCTGGGCGGAGAGGGGCAGGGGTGTGGCCGCATTTTCTTGCAGGGGAGCAAAGCTGGGCGTGGTCAACTGACGACGCTCCACTGGGGCGGGTGAGTTGGCGTCGTCCCCTTCGCTGCGCCGCTGACGCATGGCCTGTAACACCTGCTGGCGATCCCGCCCGCGCAGACGAAAGAGCAGCCACGGGTCCTCGTCCAACATCTGGCCCATCACAAAGAGCACCGCAGAGACGTGCTTACAGGGCTGCTCCCAGGCCGCGCAGACCGAACAATTGGCCTCCAACTCATAGCGGCCCGCCGGCAGCAGATGGACCCCCTCGGCCTGAAAGCGCTCGTCGATGGAGTGCGGCAGGTCCCCCGCCAGTAACTGAGCCGCGTAGATGGCCTGGCCGCCCAAGGAATCCAACACCCGGTTCCAGGCGTCGTCGTCGTGGACAGTCAGCAGCACCTCCACATGGCACGCACCCAAATCCGCGTCCTGCACCAGGGCCGTCACCCGCCCCACCTGCACCTCCAGGCTGGTCACCTTCCCCCGCCGGGCGTGGGAACGTCCCCGGCGCATATCGTAGCCCAGTTCGTCCATCAGCCCATGCCAGCGCTCGGACCAGACCGCGCCGCCCGCGGCAAAGAGTGCGTTCGTCATCAGGCCAGCGCCTCCTCTTCGATCTCATCCCGGCGCAGACTGAGCAGGTCCCGCAACTGCTCGGTGTCCAGTTCCGAGAGCCAATCCTCGCCGCTGCCCACAATCGACTCGGCCAAACTCTGCTTGCTCTCGATCAGCTCGTGGATGCGCTCTTCCAGGGTGCCTGCCACCACAAACTTGTAGACCTGCACCGCCCGCTTCTGACCAATGCGGAAGGCCCGGTCTGTGGCCTGGTTCTCCACTGCGGGGTTCCACCAGCGGTCAAAGTGGAAGACGTGATTGGCGCGCGTCAGATTCAGCCCCACCCCGCCGGCGCGCAGGCTGAGGATAAAGATCGACGGCCCGCCCTTCTCGGCCTGGAAAGCCTGGACCATCTGGTCCCGTTTGGCCGCCGGCGTGCCCCCGTGCAGAAAGAGGACTTCGCCGCCGAAGCTCTCCTCCAGATGGCTTTTGAGCAGATGGCCCATCTCCACAAATTGAGTGAAGATCAGCGCCCGGTCGTCCACACTCAGCGCCTCCTCCACCATGGCGGTCAGACGGCTGAGCTTGCCGCTGCGCCCGATCAGCGGCTTCTGCTGGCCCAGATAGTGGGCCGGGTGGTTGCAGACCTGCTTCAGTTTGAGCAGCAGACTGAGCACCAGCCCCCGGCGTTGGATGCCCTCGCTGGCCTCGACCCGGGCCAGCGTCTCCGCCACCACATCGTTGTAGAGTTTGGCCTGCTCTTTGGAGAGCGGGCAATAGACGATCATCTCGTTCTTTTCGGGCAGGTCGGAGATAATCGTCGGGTCGGTCTTGAGGCGGCGCAGGAGGAAGGGTTGCACCAGACGGCGCAATTCCGCGGCCGCGTCCTCGTCGTTGTAGCGTTCGATGGGCAGGACAAACTGCTGGCGGAAGCTCTCCCGGCTGCCCAGATAGCCGGGGTTGAGAAACTCCATCAGACTCCACAGTTCCAGCAGCCGGTTCTCCACCGGCGTACCGGTGAGGGCGATACGGCTGGCCGCGGGGATGCGGCGCACGGCCTGGGTCTGCTTGGCCGCCGGGTTTTTGATATTCTGGGCCTCGTCCAGAATCAGCGTACTCCATTCGGTCTGGGAGAGCAGTTCGATGTCCCGCCGGGCCGTGCCATAGCTGGTGATGACCAGTTCGTGGTCGCTCAACGCTGCGGCGAAGGCTTCGCCGTCCAGCCGCCCGCTGCCGTGATGGACTAGCGCGTGCATTGTCGGCGCAAAGCGCTCGATCTCGTGCCGCCAGTTGGCGACGACACTCGTCGGGCAGATGAGGAGTGTGGGGGTCAGCGTCTCGCCCTGGGCCGCGGCCACAAAACGGGCGTGGAGCAGCAGACCGATGGCCTCAATCGTCTTGCCCAACCCCATATCGTCGGCCAGACAGGCGCCCAGCCCCAGACGGCGCAGATACCAGAGCCAGCCTGCGCCCCGGCGCTGGTAGGGGCGCAGGGTGCCGATAAAGCCTTCCGGCTCGGCCAGTTCCTCCATCGAGCCGGCATTGCGCAGCCGTTGGAGTACCTCATCCAGCCAGCCTTCGATCTCCACTGTGTCCAGGGGCAGATTCTTCGGCAGGCTTTTACCGAACGAAAAATCGCTCCCCTCCCCTGCTGCGGGGGAGGGGTTGGGGGTGGGGGTGTCGGAATAGGACTGGGCCATGCGCAAGGCTTGCAGCAGATTCGTCTGCCCCTCGGCCTGGTTGCCCTGCAAAAAGGTGCGGGCCGCGGTCACCTGCGCCGGGTCCAGTTCCAGCCAGCGCCCCCGGATATTGACCAGCGGCGACTGCATAGCAATCAGCCCCTCAAATTCGTCCTGATCCAGCGTTTGATCGCCCAGTGTCAGCTCCCAGCGGTAACGGATCAGACTGTTCAGCGTCAGCGCACTGCTCTTGGGCGCGGGATGGCGTTCGCCGCCGCCGTTGCCGTAGCCCTGGAGATGGCCGTTCAGCGACTCCTCACCCCCTGGCCGCTGGCTGTAGAGGCGCAACCGCATCCCCAAGCGCGAGCGTCCCCGCTGCTGCCACCAGTCGGGCAGGATCAACCCAAAGCCGCTGCTTTCCAGCAACGGGCCGATCTCCCGCAAAAATTGGTGGGCCTCGGCGGTGGTGAGCAGGGCCAGCTCCGGGCGGGAGGTGCGCAGGCTCTCTTTGATGGGCGGGAAGAGACGGCTGGCGATGCCCAGCCCGGCCAGCAGCCGCTCCTGGGGCTGGTCAAAGCGCATCTCGCCCAGACGCAGGCTGTGGCTCTTCTCCTGCCATACCTGCTGGGCCGAGACGGTCAGTTCGGAATCGCTGCGGGCCTGGAGGAAGTAGCGCAGAATCCAGCGGGTCGGGTTGTCGGCTTCCGGCGCTTCCAGTGCAAAGGCCACCCGGAACTGGGCATCGGAGGTGGCGACGTGCAACTGCTCGAACCAGCCGACCCACTCCTGAAAAAGGGTGTGGGCGGGCTGGGGTGGCAGATCGACGGTCGTTTGGGCCGAGAGCAGCGCGGTCAACCACTGGCGGGCCGGGGAGGGTGCGAATTGGCCTGCGCTGTGTACGGGAGCCGCCCAGTTGCGCACGGCCTGGTCCACCAAGGCGGCGATGAAATGTTCGGTCAGTTGGCTGGGCGAATAGGCCAGCTCCAGACTCTCCAGATTGTAGGCCCGGCAGATGGGGGGCATCGCCTCGATTAGCGCCTCCACCCGGCGGCGCAGGATCCCGTCCAGCAGTTGGGGCTGCCAGAGGGCCTGAAAGCGTCCGCTGCTGTCGGCCAGCAGACCCGGCAGCAGGTGTTGCCCGGCCAGAATTTCCAGGACGGTCTTGGCCGCGTGGCTCCAAAAGCGCAGATCGTTGCCCAGGCGGGCGTGGCGCAGGGGCGAAGAGGGTTCGGTGGCTTCGATCAGGCTCTGGTTGTTCAGGCGGCTGAGAAAGGTGAGGGCGTGAAAGGGTTCCAGGGTCAGCCCAGTGACCTGCCAAGGGGAGAGAAATGTCGGCCCCGGGTCGCCGTTTGCCAACGACGAGACGCCCTTCTGAAAGGAGCCAAGGCGGGTCAGCGGATTTCCGTTCTGGGTGGGCAGCCAGACCAGCGCGTTGCTGGGCGTGCTGTCGGTCTCCTCTGCGGTCGCCAGTTGGCGGATCATCTGGCGGAACTGGCCCACAGCCAACTGTCCCGGATGGGAGGGCACTTTGGCGGCCCGGCTGCGCCCGTTTTGCCCCGCGTAGGTCGGACTGTCAGTCCGACTGGCGATCCCATTCGCTTCCGCAGTCGGACTGCCAGTCCGACTTACGGAGTCATAGCCGTTTTCCTCGGTTGGGTTGGGGGTGTGGTTCTCGGCCCACAGAAAGAGTTGGCCATTGGGAACTTTGGACTCGGACGGAAGCCAGGCGGCATGAATGGTAAAAGGCATAACGGATATTGTATCCTGAAAGGCGCGGCAAATCAAATTTTGGACGCTCTTTCGGGCAATGAAGTTCCAGCGCGAAGGGGAAACGTGGGGAATGCGGAATGGGGAAGCGGGAATGGGGACTAGCGACGCCGGTTGAGTAGGAGCGCAGCGACGTATCGAAACCCAGGAGCGGGTTGGCGCAAATACTCCTCCACCGCCGCGGTCATGTCCTCCCACTTCTCCAATGGCTGCCGACTCAGCCAATAGCCGAAGTCGTTGGCCCAGGGTTCGCCGTTGAGGACCGTCTTCCTATTGGCGTCAGTTGACAGCAAATCCCGTGTAAGGTCGTTTGTAGAGAGGTTGGAAACCCAGCACGATATCCTCTTTGGGTACGCCCATTTCCACGAGCAGGTTGGCAATACCCGCATCTGTGCCGTCGTGCTGAATCCACAATTTATTGTCTTTCAGGTCGATATGCAGAAGACAGCCATGCACCCGTTCGTCATTTTCCCACCCAATCGTAATGACTTCGTAGTGTCCGTGTTCGTGATCCATAACGGCTTCCAATTCGACTTCGCCATAGCGAGGCTTATAGCCCACATAACGCTTCACCAAATCGATTACGTATTGGCGGTATTGCTCAGTTTTTACTTCTTCTATTCGTACCATTCCAGGATTTCCTCCTTTTGTGGATCAAATACGAGTAATCTAAGCCCGTGCTGCTGTATGGCCTTGCGCACAAACTCACGTTTCAGGAAGGAAGTATAAATATCGAGCGGGATAGCCAAATAGAGTGCTCTTTCGGCTTCCTTTTCGGCGAGGAGAAGTCGATAGTTCATGTATTGACCGACGGCAAGATGAAAATCCGTGGCAAAAGAGACGCCAACAAAACTCTTGACTTCCACGGCAATTTTGCGTCCCTGCTTTTCAGCGGCAATCATCTTCTCAGCGGCAAAATCGATATAAAACGAATCTGCGCCCATTCGCAGAAAAAGGGGATTGTTGGTAATTGTCCACCCATCTTTATCAAGGGCATTGCCGACAGTCTCGTGAAAAATATCCAGGGAAGGCATTCGGTTCGTCCCGTTCAAAGTGTCAAGTATAGGCACATCTCAGCCGCAGGCACTGTGAATCCTGTGTCTTTGAGTATATCACAGATCGCATTCGTTTCCTCTACACAAACGCCCAACGCCCCGGCCCGTGCCTCCTCAGATACTCCTCCACCGCGGCGTCGATGTCGTTCTGGTATGCCGGCTGCCGACCCAGCCAATAGCCGAAGTCGCTGGCCCAGGGTTCGCCGTTGAGAACCGTAGCCAAATAAAGCTGGGCCACGGGTCCCGCTTCCGCCAGCATCCCCGAAGCCTCAAAGGCGGCGGGGACTAGGGAGGTGTCATATTCGATGCGGTGGAAAGTGGGCTGCCAATGGGGACCGACTATACCGTTTTCTGTGCCGGGCAGGAGGTCGAGGGTCAGGTATTCGGCCCGGGGATCGCTGTTGTAGGGGAGGCCGATGCTGCCGGGGTTGAGGAAGTGCTTGCCGCCGATCTGTCGGTCCAGCGGGCGGTGGGTGTGGCCGCCGATGATGACCGGCTCGGTGTAAGCTGCGAATTTCCGGGCGATCTCCGCAGCGTCGCTCTCCGGGTAGACGCCCACAAATGTATCACCGGGCAGCCCGTGCAGCAGGCGAATGGGGGGCGCGCCGTCCAGGGTGACTGTCATCTCCGCAGGCAGCGCCTGGAGTGTGGCGATCTGTTCGGCTGTTAGATGATCCCACGTCCAGTACATCACCGGGAAGCGGCTGCGTTCGTCAAAGGGTGGGCGGATTTCTGGAGTGTGCAGGCGGCTGATAATCAGGTCGTGGTTGCCGTAGATGGACGGCCAACCCCGCTCCCCCAGCAGATCCATCACTTCGGCGTTCCAGGGGCAGCGGTTGACCAGATCGCCCAGGAGATAGACGGCGTCCGGGGATTGGGTTTCGTCCAGATGGATCAGCGCTGCTTCCAGTGCGGGCAGGTTGCCGTGGATGTCGCCCAGGAAAGCGAGCCGCAGACGGCTAAGGCGGAGCAGGGGTATCATCGGCCCGGTGTTCGGCGATGGAGGGGATCGTTCTGGCGGACATAGGCATCCCGCGCCGTGGCCTGGATGTAGGCGGCAAAGGCGCCGGTCAGATCGCCGTCGGCGTCGTAGCCGTTTTTGTGACACCAGCGGTAATAGTCCACAATCTCCGGCTCGGCTGTGACCAGCTCCCAATAGAAGATTGTGGCAATCGGCCCGCCCACTTCGATCAGCCCGCTCGTAAAAAAGGCTTCCAGCGCGGGCCGCCGGTCGTACTCCACCCGGTGATGCTCCACCCGCCAGCCGCCCCGTTCGACGCTCTCCGGCACACTTTCCAGCACGGCGAAGGCGGCCTGGGTGTCTTTTTCCAGGGGCAGGCCCACACTGCCGGGGTTTATCAGATGCCAGTAGCCCGTGCGTTCCAGGCTGCTCGGCTGCAAATAGTGGCCGTCCTCGCCGTGGGGATTGGCCTGGGGGTCGTTGTCATTGGAGAGGGAAAGTTGACGATCCACCTGGACGTGGGTGTGGGCAGAGAGTATCGTATGCTGGGGAAGGTCGCGGATTTCCAGCAGAATCTTCTCCGCGGGCATCTGCTGGTAGAAACCGACCCGGTTGCGTCCAGGCACGCCGTGGGCCATGCGGATCGGTTGGGTTGCGGGAAAATAGAGAGTGCGCTCGTCGGGCAGGGCGGCCAGGAAGCGGGCCTGTTCGTCGGTCACATTGCGCACCAGCCAGTGCAGGCTGCCCCAGCGCACCGGGTCGTCCGAGCCGGGGATGGCCCGCTCTGTGCCGAAATCCAGCAGGTAAAATTCGTGGTTGCCCCGCACCACGGCCCAATCGGTCCGGCGAATGTAGTCGATGATTTCGCCGTTGTAGGGGACGGGGTTGATCAGATCGCCGTTCACCACTACAGCATCGGGCTGGATACGCTCCAATTCGGCCAGAACGGCCTGGAAAGCGGGCAGATTTCCGTGGATGTCGGCGAGAACGGCCAGGCGCATGGGAGGTCCGGGGTGATGGTTAGCTCAAAGCAAAATTGTACCTCAATTTCGGTGGATCGCAGAAACAGGCGAGAATGGGTATAATCAACCCAGGCGAAAGAAGGAACACAGATTACGCAGAGGACGCAGATTGCGCAGAGTGAATTCCTGGCCTGCTGACTCTGGCTGAACCACGGAATAGACGAAAGACACGGAAGGGGAGGGTAAGGAGAAATTTCTGTACTGGTCAACGGGATGGTGGAATGGATTTTCAACGCAAAGAGGCAAAGAATGGGAGCAATCGCATTGCCAGCCGCAATGGGATTCTCTGCGTCTCTCCGCCTTTGCGCCTCTGCGTTAAATTCCAGCATCCTCCTGACCAGCACAGAATTTCCGTGTATTCTGTCTCTTCCGTGGTTGTTTCTCTGCACAATCTGCGGCCATCTGCGAAAATCTGCGTTCAAAGTTCTTATTCTATTTCAGCCTGCGTTTCTTCCCCATCCACTTGATCAGCAAAGGAAAACCATCAAATGGCAGTCCATCATTTCCAACCGGCCCACTACCACACAACAATCGGTCCCCACGCGCCCGTTCTGCGTGTCCAGAGCGGGGACACAATTGTCACAACCACCGTAGACGCCCGCGGCCAGGACGCCAGCGGCGCGTACATTACCGAGCCGGGCAACCCGATGACCGGCCCCTTTTACGTGGAGGGGGCCGAGCCGGGGGATACTCTCGTCGTGCGCCTGGACAAGCTGACCCCCAGCCGGCCCACCGGCTGGACGCGCAAAATGGTGGCCGCCAATGTGGTGGACCCGGACTACGTGACCCAACTGCCCTGGCCCAGCAGTCCGTCCGATGAGTTAGCCATCTGGCACATCGACAACGCGGCGGGCACAGCCACCCTGGCCGACACGACGACGAGCCTGGGCACGTTTTCTCTGCCCCTGGCCCCGATGGTGGGCTGCTTTGGGGTGGCCCCGGCCCGGGGTGAAGCGATCTCGACGGCTACTTCCGCCCAGCACGGGGGCAATATGGACTATCGGGGTTTTGTGGAAGGGGTGACCGTCTACTTTCCGGTGCTGGTCCCAGGCGCGCTCTTTCACATCGGCGACGGCCACGCGGTGCAAGGGGACGGGGAGATTGTGGGCACGGGCATCGAAATCTCCTTCGACGTGCAGGTGACCCTTTCCGTGCAGAAGGGCAAGCGCATCGGCTGGCCCCGGGGCGAAAACGCCGACTACATTTTTACCGTCGGCAACGCCCGCCCGCTGGATCAGTGCGTGCAGCACGCCACTACGGAAATGCTGCGCTGGCTGCAAAGCGACTACGGCCTGGACCCGGTGGGCGCGCATATTCTGATGGGCCAATGCGTGGAATACGACCTGGGCAATATCTTCGACCCGGCTTTTACGATGGTGTGTAAAGTGCCGAAGCGGGTGTTGAAATAGGGGACTGGAGACTGGGGATTGGGGACTGGGAATTTGGATCGACCCGATCCCCAGTCCCCAATCCCCAGTCCCCTATAACCCCTTATACGTCCACAGCCGGTTGGCGGCGAAGTTCCAGAAGAGGACAACGCCGATGGCGAGGAGTTTGGCGACATTGTAGGAGAGGGTGAAGCCCAGATGCTCGTTGCCCACGAACGCGATCCACTGGGCCTCGAAGCCGTGATGGATGGTGAGGAAGACGGCCATATTGATCGCCAGCCCGATGAGGCTGACCAGTGCGAACTGACCCAACTGTTTGCCCGCGTGGCGGTTCTGGCTTTCGGGGAAGGTCCAGCGCCGGTTGAGGAAGAAGTTCTGGATCACCGCTACAATAAAACTGACCGCATTGGCCTGCCACTCCTGAAAGCCCGCCAGTTGGATCAGGATATTGAGGATGGCGAAGTCTGTCACTGCGCCGGCTGCACCGACCATCGCGAATTTGACGAAGCGTTTGGCCTCTATGCGTTTGCGCCCGGTGAGCGGGATGGCGCTGGACAGACTTTCTCGCATGTGATTTCCTGTTGGTTTCTATGCTGCCAAGTGCTTGTTTGGCATTCGTTTGGCAATAGCTAATGCGGACCCCAACCACAGGGCAAGCTGCAATTGTATCCCCTGCACATACAAATTGTCGAAAAATTGGTGGACTGTGAGATGGGCCACCACGCCCAGCACACCCATCAGCAGGGCCTGTTCCCAACTGCCCGGACGCTGCTGCCGGGTGCGCCGCCAGAGCCAGCCAACGATTCCCACCCACATCAATAGATAGGCTGCCAGCCCGATCAACCCGCTTTCCGCCAACACATTCAGGTAGATGTTGTGGGCGTGGCCCAGGGCATCCTCCCACAGAGGCAGGCGTACTTCGGGATAGACCGCTGCGTAGTTGCCCGGTCCCACCCCCAGCCAGGGAGCCGACTCCCACATCCGCTCGGCGGCCAGCCAGTGGGCCAGCCGTTCGATGACAGAAAAATTCTCGTCATTCACGGGTTGGGCGACGATCTGGGAAATCCCTACGCCGAGATAGGCGGGTACATCGGCCAAACGTTCCGTAATCGGCGCAGGCAGCACATCCGGGCTGAGACCGCCCATTGCCCCCCACAGCAGCAGAGCGATCAGAAGCGTAACCCCAGCCACCAGCATTCGTCGACTGCGGGCCAGCACCACCAGACCCACACCCGCGGCAGCGCCCAGCCAGCCGCCCCGGCTCCAACTTGCCAACAGCCCCGCACCCATCACCCCGGCCAGCCCGCAATAGAGCAGCGCTATTGTAGGGCGGATTGGTAATCCGCCCGCCCGTTGCCAAGCCCACAGGGCCAGACTGAGCGCCACCGGCAATGTCAGCCCCAAATATCCGGCGTATGGATTGGGCTGGTGAAAGCTGCCCGCGGCCCGCATAAAACGGCCCAGCAGGACGAAATGTTCTGGCCCGATGCGGAAGAGAAACTGGTAGACCCCCAGCAGTCCCTGGGCGGCGCCGCCCGCGAGAAGGGCCAGCACCAGCCAGCGGCTTTGGGCTGGCGTCAGCGTCTGCCCCACCAGCCAGACGACGAGCAGAAGCTCGCTCCATTTTATCACTTCGCTCGCCGCTTCGGTCAAATTGACTGCTGTGTAGGCCGAAAGCAGAAGCACCGCTAGGTAGGGTACAATCCAGGCGGCCAGAGGTGAAAAGTCCAGACGGAGGGAACGGCGGCGCACCCCATCGGCAAACCAGAGCGCGACCGTCCCAGCCAGCAGCAGATCGGTGACACTCAGCGGTCCGGTTTTCATTGCGCTGGTGGCGGGCAACAGCAGCGCGATCCCCGGCCAGACCAGCCACGGGTGGCGCAGGAGGAGCAGTCCGCCGCCCACACCGCCGATGAGCAGGCCGACCAGCGACAGGGGGAGCGTCGCCAGCAGCCAGGCCAGCAACAGCAAAGCCAAGCCGCTTAACCCCAGCCGCCCAATCACGCTTGTATTCACTTGGGGACGAGCCAAAAGAGCGCTGGACATCCGCCGGCTTTTCTTTGTGCTTATGTGTCTTGGTGGTTTCCAACAAAGAAGCCCGACCATTCCCGGCCGGGCTTCCCTGCGCTGTGGCGGAGAGGGTGGGATTTGAACCCACGAGGGCGTAAACCCTACGCGTTTTCGAGACGCGCGCACTCGGCCGGACTATGCGACCTCTCCCTGTCAATTGTGCGTTGCTATCGTATCAAATTCCAACGGATTTGTACAATTTTCGTACCCGAACTGTCAGTTCGGGTTACAACAGTGCATCGGCCAGGGCGATGAAATCGGGGACTGTGACGTCGGGTTGGTAGGGTGTATCTTCTACGGGCAGGTGGTAGCGGTCCACGTAGGCGGCACGATAGCCGCAGGCCCGCGCCCCTACCGCATCGAAGGAGTTGGACGAAACCATCAGACACTCGCCCACTTCCAGCCCCAGCACCTGGGCTGCCCGCCGATAGACGCTGGGATGGGGCTTGAAGGCGCCGTTGTCTGTGGCGGAAATGATGGCGTCAAAGGACCAGCCCACCCGATTCTTCGCCAAATGATCCAGAAAGTGGGGATCGCCGTTGGAGAGGACGACCAGTTGGTAGCGCTCCTTCAGCCGCTCCAGCCCGGCGTGTACCTCTGGGAAAGGGGAAAGAAACTGCCAGGCCCCCATCAGTTCATCGACACGGGTTGGCGTGGCGTCGATGCCGTTGAGCCGTAGCACGTAATGGCAGGCCCGGCGCACAGTTTCCAGATAGCCGGCGTGGCCCAGCAGCATAATTGTGTCCTGATACTGTTCCAGCCGTTGCCGTCCCCGCCAGTCGGACCAGAATTTGTCGGCTGTCACGTCGGGACTCTCCCGCTGTAAAAAATCGGCGATATAGGGGGTCAGGCTGCCGCCCAAATCCAGCACAGTGCCGAAGAGATCGAAGGTGAGCGCTTTGACTGCGGGGAATTTTTCCACAATTTTGACCTTTCCAATAGACAGCAAGCAAACAGAAGGACACGGATTGCCACGGATGGGATGGATTTACACGGATTTCTGTTGGATTAAGAATCCGTGTAAATCTGTCAAATCTGTGTAAATCCGTGTCCTTATTTTTAGGCCAACACCGCATCAGCCACGGGGAAAATCATCCGGTCTGCGGCGTCGAATTCCAATGGCTGGGCCGGGCCCATGACCTCCAGCGCGGAGTGTCGCTCCACTTCCGCCAGCAGCGCGGACGAGAGCCAAAGGGTACCCAGTTCCAATGTGTTTTTGATCAGCGCGACACGGGCCGCAGCGGGGTCGACGCCCGATAGACCAGCAGCGATGACTGCCCGGTCGTTGGCCATTGTGGCGGGCTGTTTGGCCCCGGCAAAGTTGCGCGCGGTCAAACAATTTTTGTAAGTCGCCTGCCAATCCACCTGCTCCACCAGCCGCTGGGGGACCAGATCGGCCATGCCGATGCCGGAGGCGTTGCCGTGGCTGTCCGGGGTTAATTCAAAGACGGCGATGCAGCGGTAGTCCGGTTCTCGGGGGCCGGCATTGCGCCGCCACATCCCGATCACATTCGTGTCCATCCCCGTGCCGCTGATGTCCTTGCCCATCTGTTGCACAATCAGCAGGTCCAGAGGGTCGAAAGGCAGATTCGGTTGCAGTTGTTTTGCCAGTTCCAGCAGGGGTGGCTCGTCGCTCTCGATACGTTCGCCGGGGATGACGGCGATACGGGCCGGGTTGTGTTGGCCGTTTTCCACAATCGCCACACCGGCAATGACCGGTTTGCTGGCAATCGCGATGCGGGCGGCTTTGGGCATAGCCGTGGCGACGCCGTGGGCGTGGATGATGTCCGCGCCCTCCGGTTTGCCCAGGCCAATCGCCAGAATCTTGAAGAGGCCACTCTCCCAGGGGGCGCGGAAGGCCGTGTGAGCTTTGATACGGTTGACGGGGATGATTGCATCAGCTTCGGCCGCGTGGCGATCCCAGAGGATGGGCATCCCGTCCGGCGCAGTGCCGATCTGCACGGTTTCCAGACTGCTCAGAATCGGCACGCCCAGCTTGCCCATCCCATAGCCCAGCAGCACCTCCCGCTGGCCTGCGGCGGTGGCCGCGCCATGGCTGCCCATCGCGGGGACGAGAAAGGGATCTGCGCCCACATCCAGCAGACTCTCGACGACCGCGCCTACCACTTCAGCGTAGCAGGAGATGCCCCGACTGCCCACGGCCACACAGACACGCATTCCCGGCTGCACCCGCGCCGAGAGGGGTAGCGCCGCCATTCCCTCCAGCACAGCGGCCCGCACATCCGCCACTTTTTCAGTCGAGACCCGCTGGCGCACGGGGGTTAGTATTAATTCAGCGCTCATCCCTTCCTCCGGTTATTGAAGGCAAAAGGCAAAAGGAGAAGGCAAAAGGGGCGGATTGCGAATTGCGGTTGCCACCTGCCACCTGCCACCTGCTACTCCTCTCCCACCTGCGTCTTCAGCCAGGCGTTGATGAACATATCCAAATCCCCGTCCAGCACCGCGCCTGGGTTGCCGGTTTCGGCGTCCGTGCGCAGGTCTTTGACCATCTGGTAGGGGTGCAGGACGTAGGAGCGAATCTGTGTGCCAAAGTCGGCGTGGACATTCTCACCCTTCACCCGCGCCCGTTCCTCGGCGATCTTCTCCTGCTCGATCTCGTAGAGCTTGCCGCGCAGGATTTTGATGGCGAGTTCCCGGTTCTGGCCCTGGCTGCGCTCGTTCTGACAGGTGACGACGATACCGCTGGGTTCGTGATAGAGGCGCACGGCTGTGGCGTTCTTCTGCACATTCTGGCCCCCCGCGCCGCTGCTCAGAAAGACGTCGATGCGGATGTCGCTGGGGTTGATTTCGATCTCCACATCCTCATCGATGATGGGCATCACTTCCAGCTTGGCAAAGCTGGTGTGGCGGCGTGCGCCGGAGTCAAAGGGGCTGATGCGTACCAGCCGGTGAGTGCCCTTTTCGGCGCGCAGATAGCCATAGGCATATTCGCCGTAGACTTCGATGGTGGCGCTTTTGATGCCTGCCTCTTCGCCCTGGGTCATATCCGTAATTTCGGTCTTGTAATTCTTCTTCTCGGCCCAGCGCAGATACATGCGCAGGAGCATCTGCGCCCAGTCCTGGGCTTCGGTGCCCCCCGCGCCGGCGTGAATGCCGATAATGGCCCCGCCCCGGTCATACTTACCGCCCAGTGCCAGGTCAAACTCCCGTTGCTCCAGCTCGGCAGTCAGCGACTCGGCTTCGCTCCCCAGTTCGGTGAGCAGTTCCGGCTCCTCCTCGGCCATTTCGTACAATTCCAACGCGTCGGCGGCCCGGCGGCGCAGATCGCCCCAGGCCGTGACTTGGGTTTGCAGTGTATTCAACTCCTGCATTTTGCGCTGGGCGGTCTGGGGATCATCCCAGAAGTCGGATGCTACGCTTTCGGCCTCCAATGCGGCCAACGCTTCGCTTTTGCCCGGCAGGTCAAAGACGCCCCCGGATAATATCCACGCGCTCTAGCAATTGGGTCAAGCGGTTGTTCAGTTCGCTCACAGTTTTTCTCCTGGTGATTGGAAATTGGGGACTGGGGATCGGGCATTCTCCGTTCCCCAGTCCCCAGTCCCCGTTCCCTATTCCCCTACCAATCCCTCTACAAACGCCACTGGGTCGAACTCGGCCAGGTCGCCGATCTTCTCGCCGCTGCCTACGAAACGGACGGGCACGCCCAACACTTTTTTGATGCTGAGTACAGCGCCGCCTTTGGCCGTGCCGTCCAGTTTGGTCAGCACAATGCCCGTAACGCCTGCGGTCTCCTGGAAGCCTTTGGCCTGCAAAATCGCGTTCTGGCCGGTAGAGGCGTCCAGCACCAGCAAAGTTTCGTGGGGCGCGGCGTGGACCTGGCGGGCCGCCACCCGGCGCATCTTTTCTAACTCTTGCATCAGATTGAATTTGTTTTGCAGACGGCCCGCTGTGTCCACAATCAGAATCTCGGCTTTGCGGCTCTCCTGGCTGGCGCGCATGGCGTCAAAGAGCACCGCGGCCGGGTCCGAGCCGGGGGCCTGGGCGATGACTTCTACGCCGGCCCGTTTGCCCCACACCTGCAGCTGCTCGATGGCCGCAGCCCGGAAGGTGTCCCCCGCGGCCAGCACAACTTTCTTGCCCCGCTGTTTGTAGCGATAGGCCAGTTTGCCAATTGTCGTCGTCTTGCCGGAGCCATTTACCCCTACCACCAGCACAACGGTCAGGATGCGGGGCTGCTCGATTTGCAGGGGTTCGTCGGCTTTGAGCAGATTGACCATCTCCCGTTTGAGGATCAGATAGGCATCTTTGGTGGCTTTGATGGCATTCTTCTCGACCCGAGAACGGGTTTTCTCCACCAATTCCGCGGTGGTCTCCATACCCACGTCGGCCATAATCAGCGTCTCTTCCAACTCCTCCCACAGTTCGTCGGTGATTTCGTTGGCCTGGAAGATTGTGCCAATGCGCCCCAGGACGCCGCCCCGGGTCTTTTGCAGGCTCTCTTCCAGGAGGAGTTCGTCCTGGCTCTTCTCTTCTTGCTTGCCAAATAGTCGTCGGAACAATTGGATTTGCCTTTGGCTGGTGGCTCTGTTCGGTTGGTCTACAACTCAGAGATTATAGCAGGTTTGGGAGTGGGGAGGCAAAGGCGATGTCATTCGGAGTATCTCATACCGTCGCCACGAGACCGCAGTACCCAGGCGAACCCCACACGCGACGACCTACTGATAATGGCGCAACTCTTGCAAGACCGCCCCGTTCACCTCAACCCCCGCCTGCTGAAGCGCCAGTATACACGCGCCCAGCACGGGCGACAGTTCGGGCAGGACGATGCGCGCCGCGGGCAGCACATCCGCCAGGGCACGGCGGAAGGGAGCGATCACATCCTCGCCGGCGCGCCAGAGACCGCCGGTCAGCGTCACCTCGCAGGGGGCCGCTGACCAGCCCAGACGCCGCGCTACCGCGGCCACCATCTGCGCCAGGTCTGCCGTGCCGGTGACGATCAGTTGTTGCGCCATCGCGTCGCCGGATGCAGCCGCTTCTAGCACCAGGGGGGCGAGCGCGGCGATTTCAGATTTGGAGATGCCTTCTGTGTAGAGGCGGTGATGGATATCCGTCATTTGCGCCATGCCCAGCCGCTGGCGCACAGGCTCCAGCAGGGACGATTGCCAGCGCCCGTCATACGTCCCAATCGCCAGCCGAATCCCATTCCAACCGAGCCAGTAGCTGCTGCCTTCGTCGGAGATCAGATGGCCCCAGCCGCCGGACTGCCAGCGCTCGCCCGCGGCGTTGATGCCAAAACAGGACGAGCCGGTGCCGGCGATCAGCGCGATGCCCAGCCGACCCGACAGCCCACCCGCCAACGAAATGCGGATGTCGTGATCGACGCCGACCAGAGAGCCAAGCGCCAGTTCGCGAGCAACGCCGCGTATGATCTCCCGATCTGCTTCGGAGACGACCCCGGCCATACCCAGAAAGACGCTGTGAAACGGGGCCGCGGCCAGCCCTGCCTGCTGTCGAGCTGCCTCCACTGCTGCGCCAATGCCGACTAGCGCCCCGGCTGCGCCCACGCTGTCGATCCCCGATGGACCGCCCAGCCCGTTGCCCAGGATGCGCCCGCGCTCGTCGCAGATCACGGCCTGGGTTTTGGTGCCGCCGCCGTCAATGCCCAATAGATAATCTGTCATGCCACCACTCCTTCTACCCATTGGGCCTGGGGTTTGATGAAACTTTTGATCACCTGAATCTCGCTGCCCTCTTCGCTGATCAGCCGGAAAGAGCCAGCCGCGGCGGGCACGACAAATGTCTCGGCGTAGGCGAAGCGCTGGCGATGCCCATTGGCCGTTTCCAACAGCACGCTGCGCCCCTCCACCAGGCTCATCACCTGGCAGGAGCCGTCGGTGCGCACCTCCACGCTATTGCTGAATCGGTAACGTTCCACATCGTAGAAATGGTGGGCATGGGTGGGCTGGTGGATCAATTCCCAACCCGGCCCACTTTGCGCCGTGTACGGTTTCGAGATGAACTCTTCCGCCACGCTCGCGCCCTTGCGGTCGAAATAGAGATTCTCGAAGGCGCGCTCAATGTTGAGCGGGCGCGGTTTGCCTTCCAGGTCCAGCCGCATCCAGTCGTACATTTTGAAGGTGAAAATGTAGGGGGTGGCGCTGATCTCCAGTACCAGCGTATCCGTACCCGAGCAGTGGATTGTGCCGTTGGGGATCAATACCAGGTCGTGCTTGTTCATGGGATGGGTTTGGACAAATCGTTCCACCTCCACGGGCGTCGCGCTCTGAAAGCTCTGCTCCAGGGCAGCCCGGAATTCGGATGGGTCGATATCTTCCCGGAAGCCCAGATAGCAGCGGGCGTCGGGTCCACAGTCCAGGATGTAATAGGTTTCGTCTTGGGTGAAGATTTCGCCGAAGTGTCGGCGGATGTAGTCGGGCCGGGGGTGGCACTGCACCGACAGGTTGCCGCCGGCGAAGGTATCCAGAAAATCGAAGCGAATGGGAAACTCGTAGCCAAAGGCCGCCGCACTCTCGCCGATGATCTCCGCAGGATTGCGGTGCATCAGAAAATCGAAGGAGACCTCCAACAGGAGGTCGTCGCTCTCCAAAACCAGGCCATTTTCCGGCACAATTAGCTCGAAGGACCAGGCGTAGTTGGGTACATCCTGGGCAAGCTGGGGCATGCGCTGGCGAATCCACTGGCCTCCCCAGGGCCCCGGCTCGAACCAGGGTCGCACACGGAAGCAGTTTTTTGCCATCTCTTCCAGCCCCCGGCGCAGCGCGTCGCCCTGGGCAAAGGTGACTTCTTCCGGGCGCTGACCGTCGACGATCCAGTCCATGCGGTTGTGTAGGGCCAGCTTGTGGCGATTGGCGACCACCCAGTCCACAAAATAGCTGCGTTTGTAGGCTGGCTTTGGCTCCAGGGGATGGGCAGCGCCCAGACAGAGAACGCTGCCGGCGCGCTGGCGAAATTGGATTTCGTTCTTGGGCACGTCCACATAGACCAGCGTGCCCTGCCAGCCAGCCAGGGCTGCGCCGCAGCCGTAGACAATGTTCAGACCTGACTGGGGATTGGGTTGCAGGGCGGCGAGGGCTTCGGGGTGGTAAAAGTCGGCCAGGCTGCCGGGGTAGCGGAAACCGAAAATCGGGTCGTCGCCGCCCAGGAAGGGAGCGAGGAGGGCGTCGATCGCCTGGGGTGTTTTGAGCGCGCCTGTCATAGCGACCCAGTTGGCACGTACACCCAGCCCGTGGAGTGCATCAGAGAGCCGCTCCCGAAAATCTTCCCACAGCACGCCGGGGTAGCCATCCAGGATCACCTGACCCGCACCGGCCAACTGCCGGGCAAGCACTGCAAAACCCATCTGAATCTGCCCCTGGCCCAGGCTCCACGCGGGGTAGATGTTGTAGTGGCCGGGCGCGGTCTCCTGGCGGGTGGACGGCATCAGATGCTGTGTGGTCTTGCGCCACGGACTGGGCAGTGTCATGGGTTTTCTCCCTGGGCTGGGCGGGCGTAGTCATCTTCGTAGCGGGTTATATCGGCCTGCTGCCAGTTGCCAAAGGCGACTTCCAGCACCCGGGCTTCGGGTCCCCGGCTGGACAGACGGTGTGGGGTATTGGCCGGAATCCAGATTTCGTCGCCGGTGTGGGGGTGCAGAATCTCGTCGCCCACCTGCACGGCGCAACCTTCGTCCAGCACAATCCACAGCTCGGCGCGCCCGGTGTGGGATTGCAGACTGAGTCGCTGACCAGCTTTCACCGTCATCAGGCTGACCGTCACTTCTTCGTTGAAGGCATACTGTTGAAAGGAACCCCAGGGACGGACGGTTGTGCCGACAGTCGGTTTTTCGGCCGGTATCGGCTTGGTCACATAATTGTTCATAGCTTCTCTGCCTCCAATTCGGCCAGGAAGTCGGCCCGCTCCATGACCAGCGGCTTGCCCTCCTGCGCCACCACCACCTGGCGGAAGTTGCGCTTGCCCACTGCGCCGTAGTCGTGACCGGCGTCGCTGGAGAGAACGCCCCAATAGACCAGTGGTTCATTGCCAGTGTTGACTGTGCGGTGGGCGGTGTGGCCGGGCACATAGACAACGGTGTTGGCGGAGAGAGGGATTGCATGGCACTCGCCGCTCTCTTCGTGTTCCAACAGCATCAGCCCCTGGCCTGCCAGCCCGATATAGACTTCGGCAGCCGGGCGCCAGGCGTGGAAATGGCCTTTGGTCATAAAGTATTCGCGCCCGACTTGGCCCGGCATCAGCACGCCCATGCCGTAGTGGAGCTGGCCGGGGCCGTTGTGTTCCTCGATCAGAGAGACACGGTAGAGCAGCGGATTGCCTGCGTCGAGCAGGCCGGCCAGGGCTTTCTGATCGGCAAAGGACGCGGGCAGGTCGCTGAGGCGGCGTTCGGTCTGGGCATAGCCAGCGATCGCGCCGCTTGTCACATCAAAGGGGAGGGAAAGATTCACTGTCAACGCTCCGTCTGGGAATCTGTTTTGACAAAACGAACATTTGTTCGTATGATTGGTGTATGAACTTTACTATCGCGCTTGAGCCAATGGACAAGTTGCTGGCGATTGGCGGCGCAACCGGCTTTGAGCCTGCCGGGGATGCGCCCCACGAGGAAGGCACGCGTCCGGACTGCTTTAGCCCCCCCCAGGCCAAACCGACCCGACAGGAACGCAATCTGGCCGCCCTGCAGCGCTCCATTTCGAATGTGATGACGCCCAGCGGCCCCAAACCAGTCCTCAAAACGATGATGACCACGGCCTGCGAGCGCAACTGCTTCTACTGCCCCTTCCGGGCCGGGCGCAGCGTGATGGAACGCATTACCCTGCAACCAGACGAAATGGCGCAAGGATTCAGCCGTATTCAAAAGGCCGGGCTGGTGGATGGCCTCTTTCTTTCCTCCGGTATCATCGGCGGCGGAGCCAAGGCTCAAGATAAAATTATCGACACTGCGGAGATTTTGCGCAAGAAAGAGCACTACCGGGGCTACATTCACCTGAAAATCATGCCCGGCGCGGAGAAAGAGCAGGTGCGCCGGGCCATGCAATTGGCGGATCGGGTCTCCATCAATCTGGAGGGGGCGACTGAAGAGCGGCTGCGGCTGCTGGCTCCCAAGAAAGATTTCTGGGATGAGTTGGTGCAACGGTTGCTTTGGGTGGAGGAGATTCGGCGCAACGAGCGGGTGCGGGCCTCGTCTGTGACCCAATTCGTGGTCGGCGCGGTGGGGGATACAGATTTGGAGCTGCTGGCGTTGAGCGAGAAGCTCTACCGGCAGGCGGGCATCAGCCGGGCTTACTATTCAGCCTTTCATCCCGTGGCCGAGACGCCCTTTGAAGATCGGCCCTCCGTCCTGCCCAAACGGGAACACCGGCTCTATCAGGCCAGTTTTCTGCTGCGCGATTACGGCTGGGGGGTGGAAGATTTGGGCTTTGGCCTGGACCAGAATCTCCGCCTTGATGTGGACCCCAAGCAAGCCTGGGCCGACATTCACCTGCGGGAGGCGCCCATCGAAATCAACCGTGCTGACCGGCTCACGCTTCTGCGCATCCCCGGCATCGGCCCTGTCTCCGCCGACCGCATCCTGGCGGCCCGCGGCCAGGGCGCTCTCTTTGATCTGACACATCTGGGGCAGATCGGTGTGCCCTCTCCCCAAAAAACCGCCCCCTATATTCTTCTCAACGGCCAGCGGCCAGAGCATCAGATGGCGTTGGCGCTCTTCGCATAACGTACCCAAGGTTCATTTACGGCATTGACTAACTTTTGATCGGATGTCCAGAGTTCACTGTCGAGAGATTGCGCCAGACTCAGGTATACTTGTCACGGGAATAAACTGACTTTTTTTACTCTGGTGAAAATGCAAGTTTATTCCCGTGGTCGGTATAATTGCTCCCCTAAAACGGCGTTTTAGCCCCTTTTCCGAGCAATTGAGCACAAAACTGTCAAACTGGGAACGCTCATGAATTGGTTGTGTGTAAAAATTTTGTGATCAAATTTCCTGGAGATACCTCGAACGATATTTTCACAGGCTCTCAGTTATTCTTATAGGTTGGTTAGTGGCGCTTCCAACATCGACCAACCTTATCGTTAATTTGATCTCTCAGAGGTGATATCGTCTATTTGAGATAAATATTATCAACATAGATAGTCCCCCTATCGTCTATTGAACCGCTTACATAAATCGCAAAATGAGCAATGGAAGTCAGGTCACCTTTATTTTCGGAAGCTGTCCATTTATTACTTCGTAGAGCGATACAGTGGGCTTCTGTACCCGGATCGATATAGTAGGCGCGAGGTATATTGTAGTGCGCAACTGCATTATCTGATACACCGATTTGTATATCTATTGCCGCATCAGGAGATATATTCCCTTTCACCCAAAAACACAATTCTGTATATTTTGACCAATCCTGGCCTTTAGAAAGAGTGCGACCATACCCAATATAACGTGGATCAGTTACATTTATCTCAAAATCAAATGCCAATGCTTGTTGTCCTTGCATTATGTTGGGTGAACTAACTAGGTATAGTTTGCCCTTATTCCCTTGAGCCAAGGCATAACGATTAATGATAAAATCGTCTAATCGTGCTGATTCAAAATCATCTATTGTGAACAAATCTTGAGATGTTGCTGGGATTGAAGTGATTGTAGGTGTAGGCAAAGTAGGAATATCGTTTACTACAGAAATACTGTCTACGTTTGCTGTGGTCGTAACTAAATTGCTAAACACCCAACCTTTTTCACCCTTGAAGTTGATCTGCCACCAGGTGCCACTTTCATTTTTCCCTGTAATGGAATAATTTTCGCTTGGCTGAATTTTTCCAATGATAGGATACCTTAGGTCAGGACCATTCCGCACATTTAATATTTCCTGTGTGCTTATCATTGCTACCTTCTGCTCCAGGATAGGAGTGATAGGAAGGGCAGGAGTTGGTTTCGATGTAAAGATTGGGAAAGCTGTCGGAGTATAAGGAGGGGTAGGATTTGCTAGTTTTGTGGCTTCAATCAATTTGGGAGTAGTAACAACTTCACGTTCAGACACTGTAGAAGTCACTTCAGGTTCAGATGCTGACTGAGATTCTGAATTGAATGAAAATCGGATTCTTGAAATTAACTGCGATGAAAAAAGAAAAATAATTACGCTCAAACCTACAATGCTAGCTAATACCCAATACATTAGAAACCGGTGCTTGATTATAGCTTTATTACCTGAGGCGGTAATGGCATCCTCACTAACAGATTGAGCTTGAATTTTTAGTACCCCTGGCGGTAAATCAAAAATTACGCCATCTTGAGCGCGCAAATATAAGACAGGGGTTCCCCACTCAACATCTTGATTCTCAGCAAATATTGCCAGTCGGGCATCTGACAAAGCAGTATACACCGAATGACCTTCCACAATAGCCCCATAAAATTCACGAGCAAATAAAATTGCTGTCTGATCAGTTACCTCAAACTGCATAGCAATAACAGCCGGTAGTCCAGCTCGCAAAAGTGCAGGTGCAACACCTGCAAATGGATCTTTATTACTAACCCGTCCGCCTTCACATGCATTAAGAACTATTAATCGGATCTGTGAGTGGTCACGTACTAATGTCGCTAGAACCGAAGCACTGACTATTCGCCCTCTTCCTTGCTCATCCTCAAATATGAGAGCGCCTTCATCTTGAGCTTCATCAAAAAAACCGTGTCCTATAAAATGGAGAATATGATACTCGGTGCGTCGTAATGTAATTCGCAAAGCACTAAGCGTTGGACGTTCAAGCCAGTGTAATTCTAATGCATTATTCTTTTGGTGGAGAGTGAGGGCTTTTTCTAAATGAGCTTTTTCGGCTTCAACATTCAAATGCGTTAAATCGGTTGGACTACTAATAATTCCTAAGATTCGTAATGGCAATTGTGTAGCTAATGGAGGATCAGGTTGTGGCACGCGTAAAAAACGCACTATAGGAGTTGTTTTAGATAACGATAAAAAACTATCTTCATCTGGGTTGTATAAAAATTCCCAAGGAAGAGCGCCTAATTCGGGTACATTTTGCAAATTTAATCGGATTCGTAACCCTTTTTGATTTAACCGTGCCTGGTCCTGTGCGCTGCTAAATCTAGCAAGCGTCTGATTGTCAAAGATGGCTGTGAATAGACGTTGACCAAACTCGCGAGCAGCGGCGGTCCGCGGCGAATCTATACGACGGGTAACATTTCTAGTTGCCCCAATCTTTAGCATGTAATTCTCAATTTCGATAGGCGTAAACGGCAGTTGAAATAGGTTACTTGCGCTTCCCATTTCGCTTTCAATATTAACTCGATAGCCGTCAGTCGTAGACTCTATTTGTATATCAAAATCTTGATAGTTCATCTTAACAATACCTTAGCCAAAGCTGAGATAGCCTATCAGAGGGACAGACTGACCCATAGTAGGCGGTTGGCGGATTAAAATTCGGTATGGAAATCCCAGAAGGGATTTTTGCAGTACCGCAAAAGTCGCTATTGACCAGGATATCTACTAGAAGCGGACCGACTTGTTGGTGACCAGGGTTCTCAGGAGTATTTGTAGCGACTTTTGCGGTACTGCGGATTTTTATTCGCACAGGATAGTTTGGTGTATACCCCGTTCGGGGTATACACCCCTGACAGACAAAGCACCATCGTAATCCAATTTGGCGAAGGTATTGACTGTAATCCACAAAAAAATTTGACTGACAGTCAGCGTCACCGCTCAGCCTTTCAGCGCGCCCACAGTCAGGCCGCGCTGAATCTGGCTCTGGAAGATCACGTAGACAATCAGCGTGGGCAGCATGACGATTACAATGGCCGCGAAGAGGCCGCTCCAATCGCTCTGGTAGCGCTGTTGGTGGGCGAGGAAGGCAAGCCCCTGGGAAAGCACATACTTGCTGGCGGAGGTGAGCAACACCAGCGGCAGGATATATTGATTCCACATCCCCAGAAAGTTGAAGATGCCCATACTGACCAGACCGTTTTGCGCCAGGGGGATGACGATCAGGAAGAAGAGTTGGAGATTGTTGGCACCGTCCATCGTCGCCGCTTCCAACACTTCGGTGGGCAGCGTCTTGAAGAAGCCGGTCATAAAAAAGACGGTGAAGGGCAGCGAGTAGGCAATGTAGACGAGGATCAACCCAAAACGGGTATCTATGATCTTGAACGATTGGAGCAGGAAGAAGAGGGGCACCAGGGCCAGCATCACCGGGAAGAGCATCCCGCCCAAAAAGGAGAAGAAGATAAAGCGATTGCCGGGAAAGCTGAAGCGCGCCAATACATAGCCGGCCATAGACGCAAAGAGCAGCGTGAAGAAGATGGACGGCAAAATGACAAAGAGGCTGTTGAACAAATAGAGTCCGATGTTCGCCTTGCTCCAGGCGCGCACAAAATTGTCAAAGGCCCATTGGGCGGGCAACTGCCAGGGGCTGAAAAATATCTCCTGGTCGGTCTTGAATGAGCTGGCGATCACCCACAACATGGGGAATACGACCATCACCGACCAGAAACCCAGAAACAGGTAAATGAAAAAATTGATCACTCGTTCCGAAATTTTTTTCGTTGCTTGTTGATTCATGGCATCCCTCGTTTGCAGCTATGCGGAGATCTGTTGGAAGAATGGCGGCTGGGGAGTGGGGACAGGGGACTGGGTTGAGGTTCGCCGTCCGTCGTCTGCCGTCTGCCGTCTGCGCTCCCTATTTCCACCCCTGTTTGTGCTAATACTCCACCGATTCGCGTCGCGTAAGACGCATGGTCAGGAGGGAAAGTGTGAGTACGATGAGGAACAGTGCGACGGCAATCGCTGTCGCATAGCCAAAGCGGCTGGCGTCAAAGGCTTGCTCGTACAAATAGGTGGAGAGTACATCCGCCGGGCGACCAGTGGACGAACCACTGACGACCATCACCCGCGTAATGGCAAACATATCAAAGGCACCCAGACCGGCGAAGATAATCGCCGTTTGCATCGTGTCCCAGAGCAGGGGCAGGGTGATATTCCAGAACTGTTGCCAACGGGTGGCCCCGTCAATCGTGGCCGCTTCGTAGTAGGTCTGGGGGATGGCCTCCATCGCTGCCAGGAAGAGTACCATATAAAAACCGGCCGCCTGCCAGACCACGACGCCCGCAATCGCCGGGCGCACCGTGCGCGGGTCGCCGATCCAGACGGGGATGCCTTCAAAGCCGAAAAGTTGAAAAAACCATTCCAGTTGCAGGCCCTGCATAAGCGAGGTAATGATACCGATGGTAGGGTGGTAGATGTAACTCCACAACACGCCAATCGAGATAATTGAAATTACCTGGGGAAAGAAAAAGGTGACCCGAAAGACTTTGGCAAAGTGAATCCCCTGGCTGATCATAAAGGCCAGAAAGAGACTCAATGTGATGAGTACAAGGGGCAGGAAGACCAGGTATTGTAAGTTGTGCAGCAAAGCACTCCAGAAAAACTCATCGTTGATCATGCGCACGTAGTTTTGCAGGCCAACAAATGGTTGATTGGCGCTGACGCCCTTCCAACTCGTGAGCGAGTTGTACATCGAACGGCCATAGGGGTAGATCACAAAGACCAGATAGAGGATAATGGCGGGCGCAAGGAACGGAATAATCACAGTATACTTATTTTTATTCATACCATCTCTCCTTGCCCTTCGGATGAGGCGATAGCTCTCCCGGTTCTTCCACCGGAAAGGTGATGCGTGAGACGTGAAAGAAGTCCTTTTTCACATTTCACGCATCACCTTTTTCACTACCCAATCGGGTTTACGGCTGCGTCAGCTTATGAGGCGCGCGTAAACTTCGTCACATCGGGATCAGCCTTCACTTTGTCGGCCATGGCCTGGGCTTTTTCGGCGAATTCATCGGGCGTGATCCGCTTGGTGAGCAGCTCACCGATCTGGGCGCTGACTTCTTTGCTCAGGTCGCTGTACCAACTACCGTAGCGCATAAAGGGGAAGACATTGCCGACGCAGGCTTCGGCCATCGCCACGGCAGACTGCATACCCGTGCTGATGGTGACGCCTTCGGTGCCGCCAAAAACGGGCATCATAGCACTGACGTTGACGGCGAAGTTCTTAGCGCTGTCCTTGGAGATCAGGCAGCGCAGAAGCTCCATACCGGCCACGGTGTTCTTGGCCTTGGAGGGGACGACGAATGGCTCGCCGCCTTCGGCCAGACAGGCATTGCCTTCACCCGGCGACTGATCGACAACCATATTGAAATTGTCGGGGATGGACCCCTTCATCTCGTTTTCCAGCCAGATGCCGCACGGGATAAAGGCAGCCTTGCCCTTGAGCCATTCGGCCTGGGACTCGGTGTGATTCAGACCCTCTGTGCCTTCCATAATGTAGCCATTCTCGGCCAGCTGGTACATCTCTTTGACAGAATCGAGCACAGCTGCGTTGGACCAGGCACCGTCCACCAGGTTGTCGATGTCGATCATGGGCTGGATGCCGCCCTTTTTGGCGATCAGGCCCTGCAACAGGCCAAATTCCATGTACGAGGGATACTTGCCCTGGTAGGTCCACGGCGCGATGCCGGCTGTCTTGATTGTTTCGCAGAGCGCCAGCATTTCGTCCCAGGTCTTGGGATAGGTCCAGCCCTTGTCCTGGAAGAGGGTGCTGCTGTACCAGATGCCAGCGACGGAATAGGCGATGTTCAGCGCATAGAGCTTGCCATCAATCATGCCGCCATCCTGCGAGCCGGGGAAAAGGGTGTCTTTAACCTTCTTGCCGGGGGTATCCAGTGACATGGCTTCCATCAATGGGGTAAGCTCGAGCAATTGGCCTTCGGAAACCAGGGCGCCAAAATCCAAATTGCCAGCGCCGCTGTTGTCAATCACATCGGGCGGGTTGCCGCCGACAAAGCGCGGGCGCAGCTTTTCGCCTACGCCCTGGATCGGTTCAACACTCATTGTGCTGCCGGGGTGTACTTTGGCAAAGAGATCGGCCGCGTACTGGATGTAATCGTGGCCGAAACCGCCGGAGAAGAAGACGCCTTCGGCTGCGACGGGTTCTGCCATCGCCAACGGGTTGATGGCGTCGGCGGCGATCTCAAACGAGAGACCGGCTGGGGCAGCGGGCGCTGCGGCTGCGGCGGCTTCGGCGACCGGTGCAGCCGTGGCTGCCGCAGGTGCGGCTGCCGGGCTGGCTGGCGCGCAGGCGGCCAACAGCGAGGCCGCGCCTATGCCAGCGGTTACCGACAGGAATCTGCGGCGACTCATTGGATGGTTCATCATTGAATTTTCTCCTTTGAACATTGATAATTAACTACGTTACAGTGTACTTGACTTTGCTTCACCGAAGATGGTGCGTTTGCAACGCCAATACTTCTCTAACATAGTGTAGCGCACAGCGTCAGGAATGGAAAATTCCGCACCTGCTGTATTCTGCTGCTGTGTGTGGACAACGCACCCGGCATGGCAAGGCGTTGCCTACAAGATGGCTACTGGCTCCGATCCATACTATACCGCATCTCGCATTAGGCAAGATGCGAGATGCGGCGTTCGTGGGTATTCTTGCCAGCGACATCTCTATCTTGGTAGCCGCCTATTTGGAGTCCAACAGCACTTCCGCCATACCGTTTCCGATGTGGTTCGCATATAAATCACCTATCTCGGGGTCGAAAATGTTGAGCATTACAATCACAGCAAAGCCTTCGTCTGGGAATATCCCCAGATGGGACTGGAATCCAGATACGAGGCCATAGTTGCCGATGGTAAGGTGTCCATTGAGATCCCCAACCCACCAGCCCAGTCCGTAGTTGGTAAACTGTGGGCCGAGGTGTTCTGTCCATCGCCCGGTTGTCGCTTGCGCTGCCCACATCTCGTCGTATGCTGAAGCCGGCAGCACCCGCGTTCCATCCAACTCGCCGTGATTCATCGCTGCAATCGTAAACGCTGCCATATCATTCACGTTGGAGAAGAGTGTGGCGGAGGGTCCATGCTTACGAATATACGGGTAGAATTCCTGCTCCTTGGCACCATTCTCATTGTACAGATGCGGTGCGACCAGCTTTGCGGGGGCCACATCACTGAACAAGTATGTGGAATCTGCCATACCCAGTGGTGTTAGGATATGGTCTTGTACATAGGCTTCAAAGCTTTGGCCAGATACTTTGGCGATCACATCACCCAAGACGTCAAAGCCAGAGTTGCTGTAGTTCCACTCCTCGCCGGGCAAAGAGACCAGGGATTCATCGCCGAAGCTGCGGACATAGTCTTCCAGAACACCGTCATCCGTTCGTTTGTTCTTGTCCACGAGGTCCGCCATCCAGTCGCCATAGTCTGACATGCCAGAAGTGTGAGAGAGCAACTGGCGGATGGTTATTTCTTTGGCTTCGGGGTCTTGCAGGGTGAAGTAAGGCAAATACTTCGTTACCGGCGCGTCCAGCTCGATCTTGCCATCCTCAACCAACTGCATGATGGCCATACCGACAACCGACTTGGCAACCGACGCCATGAGGAAGACCGACTCTGGGGTCACCGGATCCGTGCTGCCCCGTGCAGTCACGCCGAATCCATTGCTGTAGACCAGCTTGCCATCCTTTACAATCCCCACAGCGGCTCCAGGCACTAGGCCTGCCGTCATCGTCTCCTCGACCAGTGCCTCGATCTTGGCGATAGTGGCATCGTCCAGCCCAGATTGCGACGCATAGCCTGTCGTCTCGTACTGGATGCCGGGGAAGTTCACATTCTCCGCTTCCAGCGCCGTGGCCGCTTCGTTATCACCCTTCAGTTCGGCCAGCAGGAAGGCGGTGGTGAAGTGATTGACTAGATCGATTGATCGATCCTTGTCCCAGACGGGATCGAAACATACCCACCCGTAGAAGGGCGTTTCGGACCACCAGGGCATGGATTCACACGAGGCCATGATGAAGTGTTCGCCGCCCTCAAAGGTCACCAGCGTCTTGCGGGCGCTGGAAGCGTAATCATACGCCGGTCGGCTGCCCCATGCGTAGGGTGTACCCGTGTCCGCGGTGCCCCCGATCGCCATCATCGGGATAGTAACTTTGGACAGGCCCGCCTGGTCGAACAGGTACGAGTCGCCCGCCATCGGGACAATCGCTGTCACGCGGGGATCGCCAAACGACGGCCACAACCCTTCCGGCATGGGATCCAGCCCGGCGCGGGCAGCCATCTCCGCTTCCTGTGCTACAATCGGTGCGCAGAGGAACGTCTCCGGATCATCCGGGGCAAGCGCGGCACAGCGGGCATTGAAGGCGTCCATATCGTACTGCGCACCCGCCATCGCCAACGCCGTATATCCACCGTAGGAATGGCCGACGACGGCGATATTACCCATATCGATCAGCCCAGCCAGCGCTCCGTCTGGTGCGTTCATCTCCTCGGCATAGTCCAGCGTCTGTTTGATGTCGTTAGGCCGGTCAATGGATGCATTTGGTATCTCGCTCCAATCGAAGTCAAATTGTTCGGTGTGTTCGGGCGCCAGAACAATGAAGCCGTAGGAGGCGTAGTGTTCCAGCAGTGTGCTGACCCATGCTGCATTGGCGGCGAAGCCATGCGAGTAAATCACCAGTGGGTAGGGCGCGGCCGAAGGGTCGATTTCTGCATCCAGCAGGGCATGTCCGTAGACATGCGCAGTGACCGGCATCCCCTCAACGGGAATCTTTGTGTTGATGTTGTAGGTGATTTTCTCCTTCGCTCCGTTGGGATTGAGCGCCGGATACCAGATGCTGGCATCAAGCGGGTGGTCAGTTCCTTCACCGATAACCAGAGGCTTGTAGCCGACCGCGAACGGACCGTGGATGGCAAACTCCGGTGCGTCAGGACGTAGCCCTTGCAGTTGTGGCTCGGCCGCAGGGTCAATTTCCGGTACCTCGCTGTACCCCGTCTCCTGGTACTGGACGCCCGTGAACGCCACATTTTCTGGTGCCAGGGCAGTGGCTGCGTCCGTGTCATCCTTCAACTCGGCCAGCAAGAAGGCGGTGGCGAAGTGGTTGATCAGATCGTGGCCGCGCTCCATGTCCCAGACAGGGTCGGTGCAGAACACCTCAAGACCCAAGTCAACGACCTCTGGCACATCTTTGCAGGCGGAGAAGAAGAGGAGGTGTTCGGCATTTTCAAAGACGACCTCCGCTTTGCGCTCTGCCGCGATCTTTTGATAGGGCTGAAATGGCCGGTAGATTGGTCCCGCAGCCGTGTCGCTCGACCCAATCATCAACAGCGTGGGTACTTTGAGCGTTTGCAGCGACGCTTCGCTCAATGAGCCAACCCACGGTGCCAGCCCGATCACTGCGTCAACGCGTTCATCGCTCCAATCCGGCCACAGCTCCTGGGGTGTCTCATCGAGTCCGGCCAGGGCCGCCAACTCTGCCTCGTGGTCGAGAATGTCAACACAATCCGTATCCGGGAATTCGCCATCGACCGCGTTTTCCTCACACCAGGCGCGCAGTTTCCCCAGGTCCAAGCGTGCGCCACCGGCCACGAGAGCTGTCTCTCCGCCATACGACCAGCCGAAGACGCCAACACGCCCGGTGTCGACTATCCCAGCCAGCGGCCCGCCGTCAGCACCCAGCTTTTCGGCATAGTCGATCTCGCGTGTGACTTCGTTGGGACGACGGAATTCACTCTGCCACGCTTTGGGGCCGAAGAGTGTACTCCAGTTGTCTTCGTGATCAGCCGAGATGACGATGAAGCCCATGGAGGCCAGGTGCTCGTCGAGATACGCACTCTCCTGGCGGAATGACCAGTGGCCGTGGGTATGCACGATCAGTGGATAGGGGGCACCGTCAACCGCTGGCGCTGCATTCTCGATGGCATGGCCGAAGATGGAAACATTGGGGGTTTCGCCGGCAGGGAAACCCATTTCGTAGGTAACCGACTCTTCCGCTCCCTGCGGATTCAGCGCCGGATACCAGACGGTAACCGTGAGCGGGCGTTCGTCTTCCGCGGTTGCCTCAATCTCGAAGTTGCCCACACCCACCGCATACAGCCCGTGTACGGCGTAGGGCGGCGCGTCGCCGCGCGCTCTGTTGGGTTGCGCATCGGGGGCGGCGGGCATTGTCTGCACGAGCGCAGGAACAGCGGGCGCGCTCTGCACTACCCGCGGCTGGATGAGCTGGCACGCGCTGAGGATCAGGGCTACCAGACAAACAATGTGAAATAGACGATTGATGCGTTTCATGGACCATCCTCCTTTGGGTTGTTTTGGATCGTGCTTCGTACTCGGATGAACAAATGATATGACCTATGGTTCCTCGAATAGCAAGTGTTCAGCCATAAACTGCAAGGTAGCCATCTCCCAGTCCTGAGAGCAGTGGTAGGTGTCTTCCTCAACGTATTGGTGTTCAATACCCAGCTTTGTGAGCAGGGCGTCAAACCCACGGACGAGTTCGGTAGGGGCGTATATGTCCTTCAAAGCGTGCTGGATGAGGAGACCATTCAGGCGTTGTGGCTGCTGCAGATACTGCTCTGCCAGATGAGCAGCGTCGGAGTCCGTAATCTTGGTGGAAACCTCCGGCACGATCTCGACCTTGCCGTCAACGATTCGGAAGGGCATGTCCAGGTAGAGAGGCGAACTGTCCTGATTGGGCGCTACCCCCGCGGCCAACTGGATATACCAGGCAGTCAATGGAAATGTCTCGTTCATTCGACTGACCCCAACGGGTACCTCTGGCAGGGTTTCGATCCTCTCGAATTCTTTGAGGAGCAACGGATTCTGCTCTGGTGTCTCAATATATGTGCCACCCACAGGAGCCGCTACACTGTAGACGTCCGGGTACTTGAGCGCCAGATGCATTGCGCCATCACCGCCATTGGAACAGCCGGCAATGCCCCGGTTCTCCCGGTAGGCCAGTGTTCGGTAATGGCTGTCCACGTAGTCGACCAATTCTTGGGTGATGTACGTCTCGTAATCGCCAATCGTCATAGAACTTCTGAACAGGCTGGCACCCAGCGCATTGCCAGCATCTGGAGAAACGAAGATCATTTCCTTGCCAGGTTGATCTTTCAAGAATGAACTGATATCTAACTCAAATCCGTCGAAGCCGGCTCCAGCGTAGCCGGTGCCCCAGGGGAGAACGTAAACCACCGGGTAGCGTTTTTCGCTGTAGTAGTAGTTGGGCGGCAGCAACACATAGAATTGTCGCGTCGTTGGATCGTTCAGCAGATTGCCCTCCAGTGCTTTGCTCACCATGTGATCGACTTGTCGGTGGGCACGCGTGGGAGGCAGCGGGGTAGCGGTCGCTGGGATAGGTGTCGCCGTCGGCGGCGCAGATGATGGCAGGGGCATCGGCTGGCACGCGCTGAGGAGCAGCGCCACCAGCAGCAAAACGGTAAAAAGACGATTGATGTGCAACATAATCAACTCTCTTTTCGGTCGTCATTGACCGAGAACGTATGCCGTGTGAAACGTGAGGAGTGTCTGCCCATCACGTTTCACACGGCTTGACGATGGATTCATCCTTTTGATCTGTAGAAGACGAACATCTGCAACGCGCGTCTGCGTTGCAGCGCAGCCCGGCTGAAAGTCCGCCCCGGGCTGCACCGCAACGCAGACGGCAAGCACCTTTCAATCGCTCTATTGCGGCTCGATACCCTCCAAGTTTCCAGCCTGAGTGAACGAGTACGGGTCGAGTAGAGACGCCCGATTTAGGGCGTCTCTACTGAGATAGCAGCTATCGCGGCCGATACACGTAGATGCCAGGGCTAGCGAGGTCGGCAACGTAGATGTTGTCTTGCCCATCGATGGCAAGCCCAGAAATCTCGCCGTCCAGCGGCGGATTGCCATCGCCGGTCTCGCTCCACTGGCCTTGAAACTCGCCATTGGTGGTGAATACCTGGATCCAGCCGCTGTTGTCGGCCACGTAAAGCCGATTTGCATGATCGATGACGACCGCAACCGGCATGTTGAATTGCCCCGCGCCGGTGCCGGCGCTGCCCCATTTCAGCAAGAACTTGCCGTTGGGATCGAGCTTCTGCACGCGTGCGTTCAGAAAATCGGCCACATACATGTTGCCCTGGCTGTCCAAAGTGCCCAGCGCCGCGCCGGTGAACTCGCCATCGCCGGTGCCGGCCGTGCCATAAGCGACCAAGAACTTGCCAGTGGAGTCGAACTTCTGCACGCGCGGAAAGGTGCTGATATAGATATTGCCCTGGCCGTCCACGTAGATTGGCCCGGGTCCCCCCTCAAATTGGCCTTCCCCCGCACCTGTGCTGCCGAACTGCATGAGGAACTTGCCATTAGCGTCAAACTTCTGCACGCGGAAGTTGTACGCATCCGACACGTACACGTTGCCCTTCGTGTCTGTCGCCACGAAACCGGCGGATGGACCGTCGTCAGGGGAGGGAGGCAGGAATTCGAACTGCCCCTCACCGCTACCTCGACTGCCCCAGGCTATCACAAAGTTGCCCTGGCTGTCGTACTTGAGCACTCGCGGCGTTTCGGCGGCGTCGGTGACGTAGACGTTTCCCGCGCCGTCGACGGCCAGACTCGCCGGATTCGTAATCTTTTGGGCCGACGTGTCGATCTTGCGCACAAACTCGACTGGCTGGGTGGCTGTGTTCGTGTAGCCCGTCGTCTCGTACTTGATGCCGGGGAATGTGACATTCTCCGCTGCCAGGGCTGTGGCCGCTTCGGTATCACCCTTCAGTTCGGCCAGCAGGAAGGCGGTGGCGAAGTGGTTGGCCAAGTCTTTAGCGCGGCTTGTGTCCCAAACCGCATCCATGCAGAACCAACCCAGGCCCTGTTGGACCACGCCTGGCATTGCTTCGCAGTTATTGGCGAACAACATATGGTTGCCACGCTCGTACACAACATGCGTTTTTTGACCCGCAGTCAGTAAGGTGTAGGGCTGATAGTATGCGGTGGCCGTACCGTAGAACATATCCAGTTCGCTTTCGACGAGTAGGACAGGTACATGCAGCGCGGCGAGGCCTTCCGGCCCGAAATACTGCGCTCCAGACGCCAGTGACACCACGGCGTCGACTCGTGAATCGCTCCAATCGGGCCACAGCCCCTCCGGCGCAGCGTCCAGGCCCGCCATGGCGACCATCTTATCTAGGAGGGCCGGTATGGCGATACAGTCATTCAGCACATCTGCGGGGTCGCCCGGATACATGGCGCACCACTCGTTGAGGAGCAGATTCGTATTCAGGCGTGCGCCTCCGGCGAGCAGGGCTGTTTCCGCGCCGAACGAGTGGCCGGTCACACCGACGCGTTCCGCATCGATCAGACCGGCGAGCGCGCCGTCGTCTGCGCCGAGCGTCATCGCAAAGTCGATCTGGTGTGAAATCTCTTGGGGCCGAAGGACATAGTTATCGGACTCCGATTCGCCCAAGAGACCACCCCAATTGTCCTCATGGTCGCCGGCGATCACGACAAAGCCATACGAGGCGAGATGCTCGGTGAGCCAAACCGACGCCTGGCGAAATTGCCAAGACCCATGGGAATGGACTACCAGCGGGTACGGCCCGCCGGAGGGGTTCGGTGCGGCATCGCGCAGGGCGCGCCCGGCCACCGCAAAGTCGGGGAAGTCCGGGTTGTCGAAATCGAGCATGTAGGTGACGGCCTCGGGGCGACTGTCTGGGTTGAGCGCGGGATACCACACGCTCACGGGGATCGGGCGCTCACCCACCTTCCCCTCAATCACGAAGTCGCGCACGCCCACAGCATACGGGCCGCGCACGCCGTAGGGCGGTGCGTCGGGCCGCGGTTGATGGGGTTGTGGCGCTGGCTCCTGGGCAGACGGTGCGGGTGCGGCTTCCTGCCCTGGTGCAACCGGCTGAAATGGCTGGCACGCGCCGAGGATCAACGCAGCAATCACGAACAAACTCAACACCGTAAACCATTTTACGTTCGACATGCTCAGTACAAGTCTGTGCAACATCTGAATCTCCTTTTCTGATTGTTCTTCCGCATTCTCCACGTAATCTCTTCAACCCGCCTCTCATGTTTCTTTGCAGCCTCCTTCCCTCTGACCGGGCGCGGGTGGCTCTTCCTCCACCACCGCCCGCAAAAAGTCGAACAGAGCCGTCAGATCGGCGAAGCCGTGGCGTTCGCCCGTATGTACATTCTCTGCGGATGCGCGCCAGACCAGCTCCCCGTTGGGATGCACGCTCCACAGCCGCACTAGAAAGGCCACATAGCGTCGCTCATCAGCCATCGTCGTCTCCTCTCGTGTACCAGCATAGCAGCCGGGCGCGTGGAAAACGCGTGGAAAGCGCGTGGAGCGGGAGAATTGGGGTTCTCTCCGTGCTGAAAGGGTGAGCCGTCATCGCAATTGGTTGCGAAGCATGGCCCTATGCTATACTCTCAGAGGAAGGATGCCTGGGTCAATCCAATGCCTCGGAAGCATGGAAAAGGAGGAAGCATGGTGGAGCTTGTTGTTGAACTGGCGCAGAGTTGGCCTGAACAGGGGCCGTTACAAGTGACGATACCTGCGGTGACGATGAAAATTCCGGTGTCGCCTGACACCGCTCGCCGTCGGGCAAGTGGTTACTTGGGGATGCATGTTGGACTATTGCTCGGTGCCAGTGACCCACAGTTGATGCTTGGGGATCGACCCGCCTGGAAGCTTTCTGTAAATCTTCATTTGCCGAATTGTGGGTATGTCGGACGAGTAGGAACGATGAAAGTAGATGCCATCACGGGCGCGGTGATTCCATTATCGGCGGCAACGATTCAGCAGTTTCAGGGACGGGCGCATGACCTTATTGTCCATTTCTCACCTGCGGCAGCGCCAGGAGTCTGATTGCCTGGCCGCCTGCGCCCAAATTGTTCTGCAATATCTACAGATTCCAATCACCTATGATCGGCTGCTACGGATTCTGGAGACTGAGCAGTCCGGCTCCTATTTCTCAAAGCTCAAGAAGTTGGAGCCAATTCTTGGCTTGAGTGTTGAATTGGTACAAGGAACGGATGACCTTGACCATTTCTACGGTATTCTCAACCAGGCGTTGCCCATCATTGTCTTTGTGAATACGGCTGAGTTGAAAAGCTATTGGAGAGTTGCGGCCTTCCACGCAGTTGTGGTGACTGGTTTGGATGAAGAGTTTGTTTATGTCAGTGATCCTTATTTTGCAGATGCCCCCAAAGAAGTTCCACGCGCTGAATTTACGCTTGCCTGGCTAGAACAAGATTACTGGTATGCTGTACTCCGATTAGCAGCAGCGTAGCGCACACCCATTGCACCAATCTGGTCTTGCGCCGTTGCAGGTGATGTGTGACCTCATACAACAATCTGCACAGGCTGGGGAGAGCGGTGAAGGCGCGGCGCTCGCCCGTGCGCGCATTCCCTGCAGATGCACGCCAGAGCAGTTCCCCGTTGGGATGCACACTCCACAGCCGCACCAGAAAAGCCAGATAACGCCGCTCGTCCATCATCGTCGTCTCCTTTCTTGTTCCAGCATAGCAGCCGGGCGCGTGGAAAACGCGTGGAAAGCGTGAGGAGCGAGTTTTTTGCCCACCCTCTCGACCATCCACACCGGCCCGCAGCGGCTGTTGCTGTGAAAATAGGACGCGGGTGAACGCTGAATACGCGGATCATTTGGATCAGCGTTCAACCGCGTCAATCCGCATACCTACTTTATTTTTGTCGTTATCAGGTCCCCAGGCATGTTGCCGAACCTGAAAACACCTTCAATGCAAAGACGCGGAAAAGCAAAGGGATTTTCATTGAGATTACCCCTCTGGCGCGTTGTGCCACCGAGACGCAGTACAGGGGGCCGGGGGCATTTGCCGGGAAGTAGAGTGGTGTGGGGTATCGCAGTTTGGCGAGCGCGCTGATCGGGTGGGGGAAGCCGGTCTATACACTGGAATAGGAGGAATTCGTCGACCGACAAGCCGGCTTCTCGAATGATGGCACGCGGTGTTCCGCGCGGGGCAGCCCCTGGATGGTTTGGTGCAGGAGGGCGAGGCATGCGCAGCGAGTCTTTGGGCAAGCAAAGTTGCCGATGCTTTCGGCTACATGACAGAAATCGGTTCTGTCGGCGCTGAAAGAGACCGGGCTGACAAGGGTTGCCGTAACTGCATTCACCGACGACTTCTGCGGCGAGCCACCCACAGCGCCGAGCTTGCTAGCGCCGAGCTTGCTTTCAAGCTCGGCAAGGGGCACCGGCGGCGGTGTTGCATAGCGTGGTAGGACAGTTGGGGAAGTGAATATCTATTCGTATGGCGTTTCGGGGAAGAGAGGTGCATGCATTTGTTGTGTATTTGGGTGTTCCAAAGGCTCACTGTACACGTTTAGCGCCTGGTTCTCCCTTTGGATGAAGTACAATTTGTCGGCACCAATAATCGTCCACTTGCTGCCAGGTCGTTCTACTTCTATCCAGGGTTGCGAGGTGAGAACTTCGTTATGATCTTGAAACTGGTTACGAAGTCTCGTGGATACCGGGCCTCCAGCGTCCAATTCACCGACGAAATCTAATTCAACGCTAAACAAGTATGGTTCACGTAATTTCTTCCAATATCGTTCGACTATACGATAATTTGGATTGTCTCGTAGTACAGTTTGAATCGTACGGATGATGTCTTTGATTTCGTCATCTGTTGGTGACGGCGATTCTGGGAGGTGATACAGCGGCGGTGGATCGACTTTTTCTTCCTTCTTTTTGCGGATAATAGTAGGGACCAAAGACTTCACCAATTCGCTGGGGTCTTTCTGGCAGAAGTCAGTGGCCTTTTGGATGCCGATCTCATGCAAATAGCCTTGCGACCCTCTCCACCGATCACTTACTTGATCATAAAGAAGTGCCTGATCCACCCAGTTGATCAACTGAGCTGGAGAGAAGTTAGTATGGACGATTAGATCGTCTAAATTAACCGTCGCCAGATTCTGGATGTTCTCAACACCTTCTTCCATCAAACGTTCCTCACCCCAGATATTGATGCCGTCCAAATTTGTCAGAGGATCAAGAACCACATCTAAATGTTTAGACCACTTGATTTTTTCAGTTACGGCATGGGCAATCCCCTGAATTATAGGCAGTGGAAAAAATCCAGCTATGAATGCCACACCATACAACCACATCTCGCTTAACCAAGTTTGTGTGCTAAGGAAAAGGCAAAGTAATAGTACAGTCGTCATCCGAACAGTGGCACTGATGTAAGGCTTAGGGTTCAGATCGGCAGCCAAGTATCGACGAAAAAGCAGCAGAATCATGAATATGTACGCGCCAAGAAAACCAAAAGTAACGACACTAACATCGGTTATGAGATAATCTGTTAATCCTTTGAAGCTTTCTCCCTTCGATATTATCGTTTGTGCTAGCCCAAACCAGCCGATTGGATACCAAACAAAGTACCACATGATTCCAGTAATGGTGGTAAGGAGAAGTAGACCTACCACATACTCCCTATTTCGAAAGGCCTGTTCGGCAATTGCACTGTTTAATGTAAAATCGTACACATTTAGCGTCAGGTTCTCCCTCTGGATAAGGTAATTTCTGTCGGCATCGATAATCAGCCACATGCTGTGAGGTTGTTTTACATCTATCTGAAACGGATGGATTTGATCCCTGCTATACTTTTGAAGCTGCTCAATCAGTTGTGCGGGCATTTCCTGCCTGTCCAGTTCGTTGACGCAATCTAGTTTAATGCTGAATAAAAACTTTCCCTTACTTTTATCCATGAAATTGTCTGCTAAACCTAGAGTTTGCAGTGTTTCTAACTTGCTATTTACTTGATAGTCAAGGTTCCGGAAGAGAAAGAGGAATAATAGAAACCAGGGAAACAACATCATTACCACAAAAAGGGTGGCTATTAGCAGGAATATGTTCGAGAGATAAACCGACCCGGCTGACACTGTTATCTTTGCGTTGTCAACCAGTAATTTCGCCTGTTTGAAGTGACTTTCCAAGTTCGTCTTAAGTCGATTGAACTCACTTTCTTCTACAGAGTTAGTCACAGCACTCTTCTGCAGAACACCGAAGGTCTCTGAGATTAGTAGCGTCGTTGTGACCAATTCCGTCATAATCGGCTGCAAAGGTTCAAATGAGATCCCTGTAGTAATTGGAACAGTTTCGCCTTTTATCACCAGTCTTGCGGTAGTCCGATCAGCCAGACTGGTGAGCATCACAAGTTGAGAAACGTCTATGGATAAGTCTAGCAATTTATCGTCGGATGTACTCAACGGGTAACTTAGCTGTTTTGTGTTTGTAATCCCTTCTGAAGCTAAGCATTCTAGGGTACTCCAAGAAACACTAACCTCATTTGTATCTGTGACCGCTTTTGAGACTGAGTAATCTGTACCAGAATCCGGATTCATTTGGCAGTTGGTTGATGTTTGCGATGAAATGATGTTCTCCAGTAATACAGCCTCGCCGCGCAACGCCTTGATGCGTTCTTCAACTTGCACATAATTAGTAAAAAGATTAATAAATAGAATGAGGAGTACCAAGAAAAAGCTATTCCAGACTGATAGGTAACGTCGGAACTGGGTTTTATGGAAATCAGTGGTGTCGCCGACCGATACCCCCACCACCAAAATCAGAGTTGTCCACACAGCGAAAGCGTAAACAATGTGATTGTTCTCCAATAGATACTCCAATAGATCTGCTGGCAGGATCGTTGTTCGCTGTATCAGGAACAGGGGTAATAACCACACGAAGATATATGCAATCCAACAAACTACAACACGCAATTTGGTTATATGAAAAACCCATGCTCCCACCACCAAAGCCACAATTGTCCACACAGCGAAAGCGTAAATAATATAGTTGTTCCCCAATAGATAAATGCGCATATCTGCTAGATAAATGTGCATATCTGCTGGCCGGATTGTTGTTCGCTGTATCAGGAACAGGGGTAATAACCACATGAAGATATATGCAATCCAACAAACTACAACACGCAATTTGGTTATATCAAAAACCCTTGCTCCCACCAAAGCCACAATTGTCCACACAGCGAAAGCGTTAATAATGTGGTTGTTCTCCAATAGATAGTTGTTCTCCAATAGATAAATACGCATATCTGCTGGCAGGAAATCTGCTGACAGGATCGTTGTTCGCTGTATCAGGACCAGAAGGAACAGGGGTAATAACCACACGAAGATATATGCAATACGGGTTAGCTTATTCATACTGCCTCGTTTATTTGTGAAAAATAGACCATGATTACAGTTGATACTGCGACGGTAACACTGGTGATGGCAAGCGAGACCGTTTAGACAAACACTTTCTTTTCCATCCTTGGATCATTCGTAACAGAATTTGACAGCATCCGATTTCGCTTCAACCGCGTTTCTGACAGAACACTCTTTCGGATCACATAGCGTACCCGCCCATGTGGATCGATAATCACCGTCGCCCCCCCGTAGAATGCAGACCCGTCTTGCCCCACAGTGCCCCTGATCCACCGCCGCTGCACAACCTCTGCCACCAGATCGAAGAGAATCTGTCCATCCTGACCGACCCGGCGGGATGTGCGGATGGATTGGATGCAGGGCGGATCCACTGCGTCACCACCCAACTTCGGATCGTTGGGCCGAGCACAGCCGAACTCGCCGATCCATTCGGGCTGAGCTACAACGAACCCCAAAGCGCGTGCTTGACGACGCACCTCTGCTGGGCTGGCTGGCTGACCCGGATCACCATTGAAGCGCAATTCTCCAAAACAGAGGTCGGTAATTGTCGGCAGAGTCCGTTCCGGTGGACACCAGAGAAGAGAATCTTCTGAGAAAGAATCGAGGCCGGGCGGATAAATGCCGCGCTGACCAAAAGCATCGATCCATGCCTCCCTGTACCCCCATGGGTCATCTGGCATCAAGTCGTGATCCGCGGTGATCACAGCCCGCAAGTATTCACCGAATTAGATGTCCACCGGCGGACAATAGTCAATGGCCCGAATACAGATGGTGAGAAACTGCTTGGCCAAGGTTTGGGCTGTCTTGGTCAGAATCTGTTGCAGGTCGGCGGGCAGTTCTCCTTTGGGCAGTCGACCCGTACCGCCGGTCGCCAGACGGATGTACAGGGCAGTCTTGCGCTCGAAGACAGTCGTAAACGCCTCGAAGATTGCCGAAACCAGCACTGTCCCCAGCGCATGGGGTTCGCGGCCAGCCGTCGCATATTGGAGCGGAGTCCCTCGTTTCTTTGTCACGTCGATCGATGTACGCAGAGGTCCACCCGCTCCTGTGGTATGGCCGAACTGTTGGGCGATGTCCATCAGCAGACTGGCCGACCGTAGATTCCCCCGTGACTCCTGAAGGGCAGCGAGTACCACATCGTAGTAGCTGAAATGTTGGAAAATGGCGACAATATCCGCGAATGCCTCATGAAAGGCGTCTACATCTGGAATTGTGCCTTCCTGGAAGCTGGAGCGCAGCCCATCCAGCAGGGCGTGGCTCGTCTCGTGTACGATAATGTCGTGAGAAAGACAGGTGTAAGTTTTGCCGCCAGGGATATTGCGGCCTTTCACTTGTTCACGCGCCGGGTAATAGCCAAAGCACAGTTCGCCAGTGTCCGAACGGTAGTGCGCATTTTCCATTTCCTCGCTATGGGGACGTATACGCAGCCGGGCAAAATCCCCATCACTCTCACGGGTGAATCCCCAAGTCAACTGCCGGCCCAACGCACGCTGAAAAGCAGCATAAGTCAAACTGGCCACAGCATAGACCATCTGCTGGCGAAATAGACGATCACGGGGCGAAGGCAGACGTCCGTTTTGGATCAGTACCCTTGGATCATCCAAGTCAAGGCGCTCTGCCGGCCCGTCGCCCACATCCGAATCGACAACCTCAATCAGCGATCCAATTGGCCCGGGTTCGAGAGGTTCATAGGGAACTTTCACAACTGCCACACCACCCTGCAGGTAGGAAACTGACGGGTCGAGGGTATAGATGTGTAGGGGGCGATAGAGAAGATTCTCACCCACGCGCTGATTGAAACGCGGACGCCCCACGGCTGTCACCCGATTCCCTAATGTGAAGTCTACTCCCTCTCCAGGATACTCTGTTTCAAGCTGCATACGATCTTCCTTCCGAAGCCAGCCTTGCCCGCGCCAACATAACATGGCGGCTACGCATAGACAGCGAGCGGCTGCAAGAGCCTGCTCTGCTGAATGGTGGGAGCGCAATCTAGATTTGGATGCTGACGGGGATTGGAACCGAAGGCTTCTTGAACCCGCTGCTCAAATTCTTGGTGGGATACATTGATTCCATACCGGCTTAGTACAGCCACTGCATAGCGGGTAAAGTCACCCTGCCCACCATTCTCGTAGGCTTTTTCACCGGACAAACAGGCAGAAAAGACGACTTCGCTCATATTGTCTGGCCCACGTGAAAGCAGGCTGCGTCCCATGCTACGGCTGCGGCGAAACCGACGATGGTTTTCCACCATTTCCGTTGTCGCGGATAAGGAGCGTACATTCCCATCTATGCCACGCCCGCGCTGGCTCAAGTCTACACCGACGCCAAAGCGCGAAATTGTGCCCGAATGACAGCAATCAAAGAAACATGTCACATTCACGCCGCGTTGGGTCGATTTCAAGGATTCGAAAACCTTTGCAATATCGTCGTCGAGTACAAACCGGCCTGCTGTATAGTCATACGGGCACAGTGCTTCGTCACTCTTTGAAGAGTCACCTCCTGCCTCGTCGCCATTCACATCAGGCAGTTGAATGCCGTGCCCTGCGTATTGGAAGACCAGGACGTCACCGGGGCGGCTACTCTGTACCATTTCCGTGAGGGATCGAATGATGCCGTCAAAGGTTGCCTGTTCATCGATCAGCGTGTTGGTTTCAAAGCCCAATCCGGCGAGTGTTGCTTCCCAAAGTTTGGCGTCAGCCACACAGCCGTTCAGGGGGCTGGTCTGGTAGCGATTGATCCCTACACAGAGGGCGCGGCGACGACCGCCGCCGTTTTTGGGCATGATGATAGGTGGCAAAATTTGGGCAGACGTGCCGTTGCCTGTCTGAATTTGATTCGGAAAAAACCAGTCCACCAGTCCATCAGGCCAATTGAACTGGAGGAATCGAGTTCCATCCAACATACTGCGATTCCCAGTTTGTTTGGGATAGGCGATAATCTGCTCTGTCTCGCTTTTGCGCAGGATACGCAGTAACACACTGTTCATCGTTTCTGGGTCGTTGTCGAAGTCCCCATGTCGATGAGCCTGGCTGGCGCTGGGTCCTGTTTTCACATCGCCTGTAGGACTCCAAACCACCGCGCCGTGATCGGCTGGTTTGCCACGCAGCCCGAACATATCCCGCATTTCTGGCTCGGCATAAAGCGACTCCCACAGGCCGAGTACAGGCGTTTGTGAGTTGGCTTCTAGTGCGTTGTAAATTAGATAAAGGAGAGATTTCCCATAGGGTCCTGACTGATCTTTTCTTTCCCATTCCTTGCCCAAGGAAAAGATTGTAGCATTGTCGACTCCACCCTTCTTTCCTATTTGGCGGGCCAAACCGTGGCGGAAATCTTGTACTGTAAGAGCTGGAGCCAGCAGATGCAATGTTCGGAAGCCAGGCGTAGGCAACTTGAGGGCTTTGAAGGTTTCGATCACCGTTGTCAGAAAGTGATTGTGAAAGATCGCTCCCGCGCTATGGCCTACAGCGTGCAAACTGATCCCTTCTGGATTCCCCTTGCAGAATTCCGCCAGTTGTTGCGCGACCTGGAATGCGCCCCCACCCTCGCTTGAGGCCAGACGGGCTATATCCTTCATACCGGCCCAGAAAAATGGTCCTCCGGCCACCCGCACAACCATTTCGATCAATGGATCGCTGATTAAGGCTCGATCTTCGCCCCGTGCCTGCAATTCACGCGGAATGCCAGCCAAAGTCAAAATGGTCTCCCAGAAACCCGTTTCCCAGATAAAATAGATGGGATAGACACCATTCTTCTTCCACCACGGAATATGTTCAAGGGTCTGGCTCAGTGCATTTTTCTCCGAAACCAGACCACCGTGCGCGTAGAAGACGATCTGAAGCTCTCGTCCCTGTTTGCGGGCCACTTCCAGTGCCTGGGGTAAATAGTCATCGAAAATTGCGGCAAGATCAGCCTTTGTGGTCGATACTGCACCCTTCTCGGACAACTGACCACCCGCCAGATTCACGACGTGGGGACGTAATAGATCAAGCGCTGCGGGCGAAAGTCCCTCGCGAGCGACGCGTACCACCTCTGACCGAATATCCCGAAAATCATTCATCACACTTATCTCCTTCTAATAGTTGCCCATATTGGCGAGGTATTGGTTTATCAGTAACAAGTTTTAGACTCCTTGCGGCCAAGCAAACCGTCATCCACGCCACGACGACGAACGAGCCAGAGAATCCTTGCCGGTGAACGCCCATTCGTTGGTGCGTCCAACGTAACGGTATGCAGAAGGGATGCGTGTAGTATGCAAACAGTGGAGGGGTGTAAAGAAGTTAACTACCTGTAATATACAGCCGAGTGGATAGTGCTGTACTATCCATTCGGCGGGTCATTCCCTAGTCAAGTGGCTAGTTTGGAGGACATACCACCTTTTTGGGGCGTCCCCGAAAGCCGGATCAATGCCTCCAAAGCAGAGATATTCAAATTTTCAGATCGATATGTCCCCCAACTGCCACCTTCTTGACCAGACTACGCCGCTCATCAGCCATCGCCGTCTCTTCTCGTGTTCCAGCATAACAGCCAGGCGCGTGGAAAACGCGTGGAAAGCGCGTGGAGAGGGAAATTTGGCAAATTGAAGGGGTTGCTAAAGGGCGTGCCTGGTGTATAATGGGAAGACAAACTGGCTGGCGTCTTCTTTCCCACGGTGGCAAACCTCAAGTCACGGGAAGGATGCCGCAGCCGGTGCAGGAGGGACCAATGGCGCGTCTTTCCATCTCTCTGCTCGGTTCGTTCCAGGCGACTCTGGACGGCCAGCCCGTGACCGCTTTTGAATCAGCCAAGGTGCGCGCTTTGCTCGCCTTCTTGGCCGCGGATGCCGGGCACGCCCACAGCCGTGATACGTTGGCCGAACTGCTCTGGCCGGATCATCCACCCGGCGCGGCCTTGGCCGATTTGCGCCACGCCCTCGCCGTTCTGCGCAAGGCCATCGCCGACGCCAGCGCGCAGCCACCCTTCCTGCTCATCACCCAAACCACACTCCAATTCAACCGGGCCAGTGACGCCGTTATCGATCTGGCTGATTTCACCGCACTCTTGACCAAAGGGGCGTCGTTCACGCCGTCCGCCTGTCGTGCGGCCCTGACCTTGCGACGCGGCCCCTTCCTGGCGGGCTTCCGACTGACTGGCAGCCCCCAGTTCGAGGAGTGGCAGGTGATGATGGCCGAACGGGTGGATCATCTGACTGGGCAGGCACTTTCCCGTCTGGTCGGTGACAGCGTGCAATCCGGCGACTTTGCCCAGGCCATCGTCTGGACGCGCCAGCAATTGGCGTTGGAGCCGTGGAACGAGGAGATGCACCAGCAGCTCATCTGGCAACTGGCGATGAACGGCCAAAGCGCAGCCGCCCTGCACCATTACGACACCTGCCGCCGCCTGCTGGCCGCAGAGTTGGGCGTGGAACCACAAGCAGCCACCCAAGCCCTGGTCGCACGGATTCGCAACGGAGATCGCGACGTCGGTCTCGTGGGCGATGTCGCGAGCGCGACACCTCCGGCATCACCTACGCTGCCAGCCAACCCAAACAAAACACACCTACCGCCGCGCCCGCCGGTTTTCTTTGGTCGCACCGTCGAACTCAGCCAGGTGGCGGCTCGTCTGGCCGATCCCGACTGCCGCCTGCTGACTGTGCTGGGGCCGGGCGGTATGGGCAAGACTTTGCTCGCCATCGAGGCCGGCCGCGCCCAGGCCGGACACTTTGCCGATGGCGTCTGGTTTGTCGATTTGTCACCCGTGAACGCGCCCGATCTGATTGCGGATGCCATCCTGCGTGCCTTGTCCTTGTCGCCATCCGGTCCGGGTGCAGCGAGTACACGGCTGGCGGCCCATCTGCAAGCGCGCCAGATTCTGCTCGTACTGGACAATTTCGAGCATCTGTTGGAGGGTGCCGATCTCCTGCCGCCGCTGCTCCACGCCGCGCCCGGCCTCAAGCTGCTGATCACCTCCCGCGCCCGTCTCCACCTCGCCGAAGAGTGGCTGCTGCCTCTGGGCGGGCTGGCGACGCCGCCAATCGCCGCTGGCAATTTGTCCGCCGACCCAACCAGCCACGGTGAGCAGACTGCTCTGGCCGACGTTGCCAGCCTGCGCCTCTTCTTGCAGCGGGCGCAGCATCTCATCCCGCGCTTTCGCCCCACCGCCGCCGACCTGCAACAGATCGCCGAAATCTGCCGCCTGCTGGAAGGGATGCCCCTGGCCATCGAGTTGGCGGCCTCTTGGGTGCGCACCCTGCCCCTGGCCGAGATCACAGAGGCCGTGCGTGGCCGGCTGGACCTCTTCACCACAACGTTGCGCGATCTGCCGGCGCGCCACCGCAGTATGCACGCCGTCTTCGACCACTCCTGGCGTCTGCTCGACGATCTGGAACGCAGCCTGCTGCGCCAGCTTTCCGTCTTTCGCGGTGGCTGCACACTGGCCGCGGCTGCCGCGGTCACTGGGGCAGCGCCCGCCGATTTGGAAAGTCTGGTGGACAAATCCTGGCTGCGTGTGCATGAGCGCCGCTTCAGTCTGCACGAATTGATGCGCCAATACTGCGCCCAAAAACTCGACCAGGAGCATCAGGCCGAGGCGGGTGAAGCCCCGGAAGATGTGTGCCGCCGTCATTGCGCCTACTTTGCCGCTGTCACCGGCGCGGAGGAGAAAGCGCTCAATTGGCAGCGCGAGTCGATGGCCGTTCTTGCGCCGGACTACGGCAATCTGGAGGCAGCCTGGCGTTGGGCTGTTGCTCACGATGACCTCGTTGTCATCCGGCAGATGATGATCGGGCTCTATTTCTATGCCGAGATGACCGGCTGGATTGCTGCCACGCTTCCAGTCTACGACGTCGCCCGTAGTGCCCTGCGTACCCGCTGGCAACAAGCCGTTGACGCCTCTCAATGTCAAGCCTCGGCGTTGCTGCTGACCTATATGCTTTATATTCAAGGGATGATGTCGATGCGTCTGGGCTGGTTGACGCGTACCGAGGACTGTCTTTCCGAAAGCAGGGAACTGCTTGCTGCTACTTCCCAGGATGCGCAATGGGAGGAACAATCATTTATGACGCGCTGGGCGGAAGCCTGCCTCACGCTAGCCCGTGGGGAATTTGCTGCCGCTCAAACTGCCACCCACGGAATTCTGGACTATTTGCAGACCAGAGATATCTACTGTTATCCCTGGCGCGCCGAGGTCGGCACCCGTTTCTGGCAGGCACACATGCTCACGGCATTGGGCCACCAAGCCCAGAATTTGGGTGACTATCCTGCGGCGCTGGGGTATTATGAGCGCGCCGATTCCTTGCGCGAAGCCCTGGGCGAGCAGCGTTATAAAGCGATAAATTTGCGCAGCGTGGCGTCGGTACTGCGTCTGACCGGCGCATACGAACAGGCGCTGTCCATAGCACACGGCGCATTGACGCTCAGCCAAAATCTGGAAGACCGTATCAGCGCGGCCTACGCAGAATTGGTTGTGGGCCAGATTGAAGTGAATGTCGGACGCTATCTATTGGCCGCGGAACACTGCCGGCGCAGCTTGGCTGTCGCTGTCGAGAGTGGGGATCATATGCTGCTTATGCGTTCGCTGGTCGAGTTGGCGCGCATCGATCTGGCGCAAGGCCGCCCCGACGCGGCGCGACAGCGGCTGGACGAAGCCATTGCCGCCTTTGTGCAGTTGGGTGAACCCCACTCCAACCATCTGGCCGTCGTCTATATCGGTTTGGGCCAGGTGGCGTGCGCCGAACAGAACTGGCCCCAGGCGCGCCAGATGCTGGGCCAGGCGCTGACCACCGCCGGTCGAAGTGTGTGGGAGACACTGGCCGCCATCGCAGCTATGGCCGAAGTGGATTGGGGCGAGGGGGATGGTGTGACAGCCGCCAGGCTGCTTGGCTTTGTCGTCGCGCATGAGGCAACGGCGGCGCACACCCGGCAGCGGGCAGAGGAAATCTTGCAGACATTGGCCTTGGTCATCGTTTCGGCCAACCTGTGCTGATTGGGCTAAATCAGCACGGGTTGGGGTGGCGACGGTGGTCGCTTCTTGGCAGGTCTGCCGGGCAAATCGATATGGGCCAGCAGATAGTCAAACAGGTTGAGCGGCTCTGCATT